>CAYVGN010000183.1:0-6559 GCA_964451215.1 uncultured Acidobacteriota bacterium | reverse complement strand
GTGGTGGCCACCAGCAGCTACGGCGATCTGGACCTGTATATGCGGGCCTTCCGGACGGTTCACCACCTCCGCAAGAGCAAGGTGCTGGTAGGCGCCGCGACGCCTGCCGGGCGGCAGGCGACCGCCGATGCTTTCAGCCGGCACTTCGGCACCACCTTCAAGTTCGTTACCGGCCCCGAGTTCCGTGCGGCGTTTGACGCTGTGGATGAGCGCAAGGCGCAAAAGGAGGCGGACGAATTCGTACGCGGTGCATTGCGGGTGGTGGAGCCCACTGTGCGCGAGATCCGCAACGGGTTGCGCTTCTACCTGGCCCTGCAGGAGATGCTCAAGCAGGAGAAAGCCAACGCCATCACCATTGACTGCTTCGGGTCTCTGGCGGCCAACACCTTGCCCGGCTACCCCTGCATCGCCTGGTCCAAGTTCAACGACGCGGGACTTTACGGGGTCTGCGAGGCCGACCTGGCCTCTACCATCACCCAGATGCTGGTGACCTCCTACGCCGGCGTGCCGGGCTTCGTTTCTGATCCCGTCTTTGACATCAGCCGCAACGAGGTGATCCACGCGCACTGCGTGTCGGCAACAAAGATGAAGGGGATCAGCGGGCCCTCGTCTCCTTACATCATCCGCAACCACCTGGAGACGAACGAAGGCGCGGTGCTGCAGGTGCTGATGCCATCGGGCGAAACGGTCACGGTGGCCCGGTTCACCGAGCCGACGAAGTTGCTGGTCTCGACCGCCGAAGTCACCGGCACAGTGGACAGCGACCGGGGCTGCCGCAGCCAGATCCGCACCCGGGTGGACAACGCGGAGAAGTGGCTGCGGAACTATACCGCCGGCCTGCACCGCGTCATCTTCTACGGCGACCACGTGGCGGCCATCGAGCGCATGGGCCGCCTGATGGGCTTCGAGGTGGTGCGGGAGATCTGAGCACCTTCCCGCGGCACCCCCCGTTCCAACGATCTTCCGCCTTTGATTGGGGGCGCGGATCCTGTCCCCTGGGCGGGGCCGCCAGTTTCTGCAGGTTCGCCCCGGTCACATCCGCCGGCACAGGGAACCCGGAGCCGGGTTAGTCCAGCGTCTTGAGCCGCGACACCCGCTGGTTGGGATCGGACATCAGGGCCACAGCCTGCGGGAACCCGGAGAGGCAGCCGCGCATGACAGCCAGGCTGCGGTAGTAGTCGTGGTAGCGGAAAAAGCCGGTCTGGCCCCGCCACATGGGAAACAGGTCGCAGGCCTGCAGCCACTTCTCGTACACCCCGCTGATGTCCAGGTATGTGTCGGGCTTAAAGTCGGTGGCGTCTTCCCAGTTGTCGGCATAGTAGATTTTGCGCACCGAGTGTGGGGGCCATCTGCGCTCCACAGAGACCAGGGCGGCGTAGAAGACGGCGTCCTGCACCAGGAGGTGGCAGTTGAGGTGGTCCTTGTGCCAGGTCCCCCGCCAGTGGGTGAGGGCGATCTCGGGCTTATGCTCGCGGATCACGTCGCACAGGGCCAGGGCCACGCGGTCTTCCATGGGGATTTCGGCGTCGGGATAGGTGAGCAGGACGGCTTCGGCCCCCAGCATCTGGGCCGCCTTTTCCGTAGCCGCCCGCTGCATCTCGCCGTACTGCTTCACGGGAATGTTCCGCGGCGCCCCTTTCTCGCCCAGCGACAGGCTGACAAACACGCCGCGGCCGCCGGCCTGGACATGCTGGGCCACAGCCGCGCCCATGCTGAACAGCGCGTCGCCGGGATGCGCGGCAAGCGCCATGATTGTGGATGACATAGGAGTCTCCTCCTCGCAGGCCGCGCCTGCGCGGCTATCATAGCAGCGGAAACCGTTCGCTCGTGCGCCCGGGGCGGGGATGGATTTCTTCCGCCAGAACCCGCAGGCGGACTCCTATCCCGTGGCGGACCAGGACATCCGGAGCGGGGCCTGGTGCAGTTGATGGGCGGACAGCTCATCGCCATCTTGAACCACCAGATCGGCGAGATCGAAGACATTGCCCGACGGAGCGCCATGTAAAAGGAGGACCCATGATGCTCGCACGTCTTTGTACGTCCCTGCTTCTGATTTCCCTGCCCACAGTGGCGCAGGTTCTCCGAACCGATCCCCGGCTGGAGAAGGTCATCCGGGAAGTCCGCGCCGAGGTCAATGCCAACGAGGCGATGGAATTCGTGGTCCGGATGCACGTGTTGGATCGGTGGTCCAACTTCGCGAAATTCCAGGAGAGCGCCAAGTACCTGCAAGACGCCATGAAGGCCATTGGCCTGCGCCACGTAGAGTTGCTCTCCGCGCCGGCCGATGGCATCTCGCAGTTCGGCTTCTGGACGATGCCGCTGGGCTGGGACGTGAAACAAGCGAAGCTGGAGGTCGTCGAGCCGCTTGTTCCCCCCGACATGCGCGTTCTGGCCGATTACAGCCAGCAACCGGCTTCCCTCATCATGTGGAGCGGCCCGACGCCGCCCGGCGGCATTACCGCAGAAGTCGTGGAACTGCGGTCGTCCAGTCTTCAGGGGCTCAAGACGCCCGATGTGAAGGGCAAGATGGTCCTGGCCGAGATCCCCCGCGATCTTTCGGAGAGAGGCGCACTGAAAGCCCAGCTCTACAAGATGGGCGCCGCCGGCCTGATCAGCGATCTGACCGAAAACCGGGACCTGACCAATGGTCATTATTGGGTGAACGCCTGGGGAGACTACGGCTGGGGCTTCACCAAGGCCGGTAGCCCGCTGGTGGGCTTCTCAATCACTCCCAAGCAGGGCGCCTATCTCCGCGGCCTGCTGGGCCGCGGGGTCAAGGTCCGCGTCAAGGCCGTGTCGGACACCCGCTACTACTCCGGTTCTTATTCCTACGCCACCGGCGTCATCCAGGGCAGCCGCTCCGAAGAGGAAGTCCTGGCGCTGGGCCATGGCTTTGAGATAGGGGCGCAAGACAACGCCACAGGGGTGGCCGGGATGCTGGAGGCGCTCGCGGCCGTGAACCGCGCCATTGAGGCGGGCAGGCTCGAGCCCCCGCGGCGCAGCATCCGGATCCTGGCGATGCCCGAGGACTATGGCTCCGCCCACTACATCGCCACCCACACCGACCGCATGAAGCGTACTGTCAGCGCCATCTGCATGGATACGGCGGCCGGCGCCTATGACGTGCTGGGCGCCTACAACTTCCGGATGAATCCCGACGTCAGCCGGTCCTATCAGGATACCCTCATTATGCGGGTTGCCGAACACTACTACGCCGGGATGCGCGGCCGGGTCCCTCGTGCGCTTCCCTACAGCCCGACAACGGACAGCTACCTTAGCGATCCGCTGATTGGTGTTCCGACAGTGTCGGCGAGCGGCAGCAGCGGCAGCGTCAATGTGCATCACAACAGCGAAGACACTCTGGAGCGCGTGGACCCGCGCTCGCTGCGAGACCTCAGCGCGGTGGTCGGCTCCTATCTGTACTATCTGGCGTCGGCCGGAGAGGGCGAGAGCCGCTGGCTGGCCGAGATCACACTCAATCGCAGCTACGAGAACACGCTCCGCGCGGCGGCGCCCTACCTGGATCGCATTCTGGCGGCGCCAGACGCCGAGGCGCTGGGCCGCGAACTCTACTGGGGGCTGGCCAAGATCAGCTACAACGCCGACCGCGACCAGGAGGCGGTTCTTTCCACGCTACGCCTGGCTACGCCGGACCGCCGCGATGCGATCCGCGCCTCGCTCGCTCCGCTGCTGAAGAGCATCGTGCGCTTCGCCGACGACCAGTCCGAAAGGCTGCAGCAAGTGGCGAACGCTCGCGCCGGCGAACTGAAGGCGGTCGTGCCGGTGAAAGCGACCCCTCCCCCACCCGATCCCCGGCGTGCCCAGGCTTCTCAGATCGTGGTGAAACGCAAGCGGTTCGGGCCGGTCACCCTCGACGACCTGCCGCTCGACCAGCGAGAAGGGTTTCCCGGCTTCGCCGGGGATCCGGCGCCGTTGCGCCTGGTTTACTGGTGCGACGGCAAACGGACTGTCGCCGAGGTGATCCGCCTGATCGAACTCGAACAAGGGCCGATGAACTTCGATTTCGTCGGCTACTTCAAGTTTCTGGCCAAGCACGGCTACGTGGACCTGCTTGCGGCGCCGAAGTGAGGGCTTTATGAACACGAAGACAGCGATGGTCCTCCTGACCCTGGCCATCCCGCTCCTGGCCGGCGGCCAAGCTCCCCGCATGCCCCTGCCAATTGACTTTCAGAACTCAGCGGAATTCGGCTGGCTGAACAAGAAGGTGCTCGACGCGCGCCTGCTTGACAATATGACCGACCCCACCAACTGGTCGTTTGAGGGCCAGGGGGAGATGACTTTCCCCGCCGAAGCGGCCCTGAGTGAGATGCGGTATCTGCGCGTCCGGGTCGAGGTTAATCCGCCGGAGGCGGCGCGCCCCAAGCCCCGCGGCCTGCCCGCCGTTACCCTCAAGCGGGCCTTCCCGGGGGAGGACTGGAGCAGGTACAACCGGCTTTCGTTCTGGGTCCGCCCCGAACTGTCCGGCTTCAACGTTTTCTCCTTGCTGGTGGTCCTGCGCAACGAGGGGAAGGAAAAGGTGCCGGACGTCTATCAAATCGAGGGCCGGCATTACGTTATGCTGCAAGACCGCAAGTGGCAGCATGTTGTCTGGGAGATTGCCCCCCTGGCCCGGGACAAGGTGACCGCGGTGGAATTCCATTACTTGCTGTACAAGAGACTGCCGGATCCCGGTGATAGCGTGGTCTTCGACATCGGCCGGCTGGAACTCGAGCGCGTCGAGCCGGATCACTTTGAGGGATGGAATGTCGCCCCCGGCCGCATTTCCTTCAGCCATACCGGCTACCAGTTGGGCTCGTCGAAGAGCGCGATTTCGAGCGACCTGGCGGCCCGCGAGTTCAACTTGATCCGCCTGGATAATAACGCCCAAGGCGAAGTCGTTCTCTCCGGGCCTGTCCAGACCCGCAAGACCCGGCTCGGACAATTCCAGGAAATGGACTTCTCCGAACTGCGCCTGCCGGGCACTTACGTCCTTCAAGCCGGCGAGACCCGGACCCGTCCCTTCCGAGTTGACGAAAACGTGTGGCGGGGGACCATCGAGAAAGTCATCAACTTCTTTTACGGCGAGCGCTGCGGGTTCGCCATCCCCGGCCTGCATGACGTCTGCCACCGGGATTGGCAGGCCACGCTGGGGGACAAGAAGATCGTCATGAACGGGGGATGGCACGACGCCGGTGATCTTTCTCAGGGCTTGGTAAACACGGGGGAAGCGACTTACGCCATGTTCGCCCTGGCGGAGCGGTTGCAGGCGCGCGGCGAAGATCCTGCGCTGCTCGGCCGCCTCCTGGAGGAGGCCAAGTGGGGCCTGGACTGGGTGCTGAAGGTCCGCTTCGACGGCGGCTACCGCATCGGGTTCGCCGGCATGAACATCTGGACCAACGGGATCCTAGGCGACGCCGATGACCGCACCCGGGAGGCCCGCAACAATCCCAACGTGAACTACATTGCCGCGGCGGCCGAAGCCATCGCCTACCGGGTCCTGAAACACAGCGATCCGGATCTGGCAGCCCGCAGCCTGCGGCTCGCCGAGGACGATTGGAAACATGCCATCGCCGGGAAGGAAGGACCGGAGACCTGGAGCACTCCCGCCTATGCAGCCTCGGAGATGGAGCTGGCCGGTATCGGCGCCCTGGCCTCCCTGGAGCTGTACCAGGCCACCGGCAAACAGCCGTACGCGGACAAGGCCGTGGAACTGGCGCGCATCGTCGTGGCCTCGCAGCAGAGAAGCTATGTCGGACGCGACTTCCCGCTGGCCGGCTTCTTCTACACCGGCCCCGGCAAGGAAGCGATCTTTCATCAGTTCCACCGGGGCAACGACCAGGCGCCCATCGTTGCCCTGGCGCGTTTGTGCACGGCCTTCCCCGGCCACCCCGACTGGATGAGCTGGTACGCGGTGGTAGCCCGTTATTGCGAGTACCAGAAAGCCGGCGCCCGGACGGCCGAGCCCTACGGCGTGCTGCCTGCCTATGTTTATCGGGACGACGAGTATCTCCAGGTGCCCGAGCGGGGAGGCTTGTACCAGGCCACTCGGGAAGCCTTCCGTGAACAAGTGCTTCAGGGTTTGCCTATGGGCGAAGGCTACTACCTGAAGGCCTTTCCGGTCTGGTTCCTCCGCCGGGGCAACTACGGAGTCCTGCTCTCCCAGGCCAAGGGACTTTCCACGGCCGCCCACCTGCGCGGGGACTGGGCCGCGGCCGAGCTGGCGCAGAAGCAACTGCACTGGATCGTCGGCCGCAACCCCTTGGTCGAGAGCACCATGTATGGCGAGGGATACGACTGGACGCAGCAGAACAGCGTCCTCACCGGCGATATCGTGGGCGCGCTGCCCGTCGGCATCAAGACCCGAGACAACCGCGACGTGCCCTACTGGCCGGCCCAGAATTGCTACGTCTACAAGGAAGTCTGGGTCCACTCGGCGGCGCGCTGGCTGTGGCTGATGCAGGACCTGGCCGGGCCGGCGCTGGTCGAAGGCCGGGTTGGGCCGGGGTTGGGGAAAACGGTGGATTTCGAGGACACCCGCACGGGAAGCGTGCATTCGCTC
>CAYVGN010000182.1:2334-6574 GCA_964451215.1 uncultured Acidobacteriota bacterium | reverse complement strand
GTCAATGGTCTGGATGCCGTAGAGGTCACCAAGGTTCGGCGCCCAATTGGTGGCGATATGCACCCGGAACAGGCCCGGCTGAGACCTGAGGAACGCCGCCGTGCCGCGGCAACTCAAAAGCCTCTCCAGGTGGTTGCGGCCCGCCTTGGTGACCTCGCTTCGGCTCTCAATGATCCAGGCAAAGGCGTTCAGGTCGCAAACGATCAAAGCCGCCACCGCAAACCGGGCTGTCGCGCCGCGGTTCCGGGCAGCGTACCGCATGACCCCATAGGCGCCGAGGAGGAAGAGAAAGGAAAGAAAGATCCAGTCGTTGACCTCGGGCCGCCCGTAAACAGCCGGGATACTGAGCAGGCAGGCGCCAGCCAGCACCGGCCACTTCAGGATGCCGGAGACGCGCGCGGCGAAGCGGTCCGCGTCAGCGTGCTGGAACAGCGATTCGGTGCCGTAGGCGGCCGCGACCGCCAGGGCGAAATTCGTAAGATAGATGAACCGACCCGCCTCCCGGGCCATCCACAGAAAAGGAACCAGCGGGTAAAGGACGCCGTGCAGGAAGGAGAAGGAGCCGAGCGAGTAGAAAAAGGACAGGACGGCAAGAAGGGCCAGGAAGCGCAGCCACGGCTCTGCCCAGTTCTTGGCGATGCCCGCGAGGGCCAGCACGAACGGCAGGACCCCGAAATAGGGGGTGAAGATCTCGCTGGAGCCGATGTTGCCCCCGAACGGGAAGGCCAGCAGGAAAGCCAGGAGCGCGCGCGGCGACAAGCCGTCGCTAAGGTGATGGTAGGGAATCCGCTGCGTGACCGGCAGAACAATGGTGTCACTGAGGTAGCGCAGGGCCCGGGGGCTGTACTCGAAGGAGGGAAAAAGCTGAACGGCGCCGGCAGCGAAGCTGAGCACGCCGGCCACGGCCACCACCACTGCGGCCCACACCCAAGGATGGCCCCGCAGCGGGAAGCCGGCCGGCTTGCGAGCCGAGTGGGAAGCAGCAAACGCGGCGGCAGCAATCACCGCCAGCGTCTGCATCATCACGATGTGCAGCCGGCCCCCCAGCACGGAGATGCCCAGCCCCAGACCGGCGGCGGCCGCGTAGAACAGGCCCAGGCGCAAACTCTCTGCCCTCATGGCCCGCAACAGCAGCAGAAAGATCAGCGGCAGCCAGATGGCACTGTCCAGCATGTCCGGCCAGCCGATCCGGCTGACAAACCCCCCCAGCGAGAAGCACACGCCGGCCACGAAACCGGAGAAGGCCGACAGGCGCAGTTCGCGGACCAGCGCGAACATGAAGCAAGCCCCCAAAAAATGCACCAACACGAAGAACAGGTGCGCCCAGCGGGGCGAAAACAGCCCGTAGCGGTCCAACGGCAGAGGGACCAGGAGCAGCTTGAGGGGGTAAAACGTGCCCGTCTGCATTTCGCCCGGGAAGCTGCGCCCGGCGTGCGTGTACGGGTCCCAGAGCGGCAGGGTTCCCTGTTTCAGGCTGGTGACCCAGAAGTGATACCAGGAATAGCCCTGGTTGGCCCCCTCATACTCCAGCCAAATCGAGAACTGGGCGGTAAAAACGACCTTCCAGTAAAACAGGAGCACCACCAGGGCCAGCAGGGCAATCCATTTCCAGCGTGCGTTCATCGAGAATCACTGTGTGGGCAGACAATGGAGGATGGCTTCTGGCGGCCGTGGTGTCAAGCCGATTGAGGCCTGGGGGCTGGCGGCCCGCCGCGGTGGGTCGAGGGACGAAAGCCTGGCCTCAAGCCCGCAGTCTCAGGCACAGAATGTTGCTGGCGCGGCCGCCCACGACGACCTGCACCGCAACGTCTCCCGGCAATCCCGCCGGAACGCGGAGCTCCACCTGGTAGAGGCCCGGAGGCGCCTGGTCCGAGCCGGCAGGCCCTCGCCACAGGCCGCAATACTGCGGCCAGACGCGCCTTCCCGCTACCCACACCTGGCAGCGGCGAAGAGTCTGGCCGTCGGGAGCCACCGGGCCGAGTCCGGTCGCCAGCAGCGACACCGTCTGGCCGGGGCGCGGTTCTCCCTCCAACGCGGCAATTCCCTGCCCCGTGCCATCCCGGGAGAACAGGCCGGGGCCAGTCAAGAACAGTGGACAACTCACGGGCGGGCTCCTGCGCCCACCCTGTCGCACCTGGAAGCAAGCCGGGCCACGCGGGAGGTCCGGCGGAAGGTAGGCGGTCAACTGCTCTGCGGAAGCATGCAGCAGCGGAACGGGCTGGCCGTTCACCAGCAGTTCCGTGTCCGGGCCGGCCAAGTTGATGCCGAAAACTGCCACCAGAGAGCCGGGAGAGATGGCAGCCGTGTAGCTGGCTGCGTTCACCACGCCGCCCGGGTTGATGTGTGGGGACGGGCCTTCCTGCTCACCTACTGGTCGCTGGACCCCTGGACAGGCAAGAATGCCCGTCCCCACAAAGCGTTCCTCCTCGTCCATCGGCTTGGCGGTAATGCGGTGAAGCCAGGGGCCGAACCGCGGGTTGAGGCAGCCGCAGCGGGAACACCGGTAGAGAGCCGGACGCACCGGCTGAAGCTGCCCGTAGGGGTGCCCCGCCCCGCAATGGCTGCACACGTTCAGGTATTCCTCGCGAGCAGGAGCAGGCAGGCGAGCGGCGGGTCGCCCAAAGTAGCAGGCCCAGCCGTAGAGAGACAGGCGGGTGCCCAGCAACGCATCGAGCAAGCGCGTGGTGCCGTTGAGGCCACCCAGCGCCAAGTCCCGCGCCCAGCCCGGCAGGTACTTCAACAGTTGGGAGCGCCGCGGCAGATGGATGGCTACCTCCGGGCGCGGCCGCAGAAATGAAAAGGAGGAATAAAGGCGGCGGGCGAAGAGCAGTTCCAGGTCGCTGTCCTGCTCCACCATCTCCTGGAAGCGGCGGAAGCTAAAGCGCTGCAGGTGGCCACCGCCCAGTGTCCAGAGACGATAGAGGCGGTCGCTGAAGCACTCACCGGCCGGAACGGCGGCAAACAGGATGCCGCTTGGCTGCAACACGCGGGCAATCTCGCGGACCACGGCCGCAGGGTCGGCCAGGTGCTCGAAGAAATGGCTGGCCACCACCACGTCCACACTCTCGTCCTGGAACGGCAGAGCAGCGCCGCGGCCCGTCACGTAGTGCTGAGGAGCGGGGGCAGGCCGGGATTCGGGGCCTGTCAGTGGCAGTTGGGTATCGAGGGCGATGATCCGGCAGCAATAGCGCTGGTAGGGAAAGCTGCCCGCTCCGGAACCCAGGTCCAGAACACACCCGGACGGAGGGAGGCGAGCGAGCAGGTCATCCACGGTTCAATGTGGGCCGGGCCTTGTTCCCGGCCGGGAAGGGTTGGGCCACCAACAGAGGCAGCCCTCTGCCTATGAGTTGCCGGCTGCCGTGCCGGCAGCGGAGGCGTCCCGGCCCCTGCTGTGAGGGACCGCCAGGGACGCCTGTCCGACCGGTTCCTCCACAGCCTCGGTTTCCTCCTCGCCACCCTCCGGAGCCTGCGGCGCCGGCTGCCGCGCTTGCAGGCGGGCGTCGAGACGCGCCGCGCGCCACCGGGCGGCAATTAACAGGGCGGCCCCCCAAGCCAGCCGCAACGGATACAGCAACAGGTGCAAGAGGTGAAGGGGCCAGGGGCGGCCGCGGCGTTCCACCAGCGCCTGGAAAAAGATGCGATAGCGGAGACGCCACAGGATATGGCGGAGCATCATCCGCAGGTCCCGCGCCAGGTAGGCGTCTCCGTTCTCGTTGTAGATTTCCCGGAGTCCGAGCGGGAGCCAGAACCCGAGCAGCTTCAGGGCCGCGTAGCCCTCGTTGGTGCACGGGATCACCCAGCGACCCGACCGCCGCCTCCCCAGCGTCAGGCTGAGCAGGTCGTGCCAACAGGCGGCGGAGAAGAAGTTCAGCACCGTGTAGGAGTTGAACAGTCCCGCCGCGGGCCATACCAGGGAAGCAGGCAGCAACGCGTGGACGGGGGCGCCGGGCTGCCGCCGGCGAAGATCAAAGACAATCTTCTTCAGGTACAGGCCGGAGGCCGAAGCCAGCACGGTCACGCGGTTAGGTCGTCGTGACAGCCGGTTCCACAGGCGCCGCAGCAGGTGGCGGGACAAGGCAGCGAAGTCGCGAGCCCGGCAGTGGTCGCCGTGCTCGTTGTGGAATTCGCGCCGGCCCAGCGGCAGGAACCAGAACAGCAGTTTCAGCGGTCCGTAACCGCTTCCGGTCAGGGGCACGATGAAGTGCCCGGAGCGGCGCCTGCCGAAGGCCCGCGCCAGCAG
>CAYVGN010000182.1:0-2324 GCA_964451215.1 uncultured Acidobacteriota bacterium | reverse complement strand
CGCCAGCAGCGCGCGGTAGGTAGTCGGCGAGGCGGGCCGGAGGATGGTGGCCGAGTCGAACAAGCCGGCCGCCGGCGCCAGCCCCAGAGGCAGGAAGCCGTGACAGGGAGCGCCTGGGTGGCGCCGTCGCACATCGGCGACGATGGCGGCGAGTTGCTCCTCGGGAGCCAGGCCCAACACGGTCACCGGTTCTGGGATCCGGAACAGCGCGGTGTGGGCGCGCCACAATATGTGGCGCATGCGCCACCAGACGTGGCGCAGCGAAACGGCCAGTTCCCGGGCGGCCCAGGAGTCGCCATTCTCGTTGTAGACCTCCCGGCAGCCCAGCGGCAGGCACCAGGCGAGCGCCTTCAACAACAAGAAACCTTCACCGGTGCACGGGACGACCAGGGTGGCGAAGCGAGGCCGCCGCCGCGAGTAGGCAATGAGGTTGCGCGCGCAGAGCCGCGCCCGCGACTCCACCGGGACGCCGCTGGCCTCAGGGTAAAACAAGCCGTGGATGGCGGCCTGGGGATAGCGCCGCCGCAAGTCGGCGACAATGCGCTCCAGCACGCCCGGATTGGCGGTCCCCAGCAGGCAGATATCGCCCTGCCGGCGTCCCAGCGTCCGAAAGGCCACTGAGAGGAAGCGCTGCAGGGAGAAAGAAAGGGCTTCCTGGCCCGGCGGCGTCAGCGTGACGCGCCCGCGCAGGGCAAAGGCCAGCAGCTTGAGCGCTCCAGACGAGCCGGCAGCCAGGCAGACCACGCGCACCGGCCGCGACCAGCCCAGGAACCACAGCAGCCGCAGCCAGAGGAAGGGCCAGGCGCCCAGGCGGTAGCCGATGACCTGCTCCGGCGCCAGGTCGCCCGCCCGGATCATCTCCTCGCGCTGCCCGGCGGCCACCACTACCCGGAATTGGCCCGGGGCGGCCGCGGCGCGCACCCTCGGCAGTTCCCCGACCGCCGTCGGGCTCTCGCCGTTCACGAAGAACAGCACCTTCATCGAACTCCTCCGGCGGTCAGGCCTGTGCCCCGGCGCGGCTGCGGGCCGGTCTGCGCGGACGGCGCTGCGTTCAGGAAATAGCGGTAACGCCGGGCGATGTAAGGGCCCTGGCTCTGCAGGTTGTACCTCCTCTCGACCAGCAAGCGCGCCTGGCGGCGCAGCGTGTGGCACAGGTGATCGTCCTGTAGCAGGCCAACCACGTGCGCGGCAAAGCCTTCCGGGGTGTCGGAGGTCAGCAGGTGCTGGCCCGCGCGAGTGCCCAGGCCCAGAGGCGCGAACGTCGAACAAACCACCGGGACGCCGGCGGTCATGGCTTCCAAGATCTTAGTGCGGATCCCGCCTCCCGTGAAGATCGGCGCGATGTAGACGCGGCTTTGAGCATAGGCGGCGCGCAGGTCCTCGACGAAGCCGCGGTATTCGACGCCGCTGTCATGCATCAGCCCCAACAGCGCGTTGGACGCACCCGCCCCGATCACAGTCAGGTGCGCATCCGGCTCTTGCTGTTTCACCGCCGGCCAAACCTGCTTCAGGAACCAGCCCAGACCCTCCTCATTGGGGGTGTGGGGTAGGAAACCAACAAAGACCAGGCGCGGAGCGCCGGGGATTTCCGGGTGCGGCGCGAACTGCTCGCAGTCCATCAGCAGGAAGGGCAGCGCCTCGACACGCGCCCGCGGCGCCAGCTCCAGCGCCCGCCGCCGTTCCTCTTCCGAGGTCACCAGGACCCAGTCAAAGCTGCGCAGCGTGCGCCGGTTGTGGGCGATGGTGTCCAGGGCCCCCAGAAGTTGCGTGAAGCGGGCGCGCGCCGACAGCGACCGCTTCCAGCCCAGGTAGAAGTGCCACCACTCCTGCACATGCGCCCGGATCAGCCGGATGCCCTCCAGGCCGTCGGCGTACTCGGCCATGCTCAGGTATTCCACCTGGACCATGTCCGGGCGGACCGAGCGGTGCATCGCCCGAACCGCCTGCCGTAGCTCCTCGTCGCGCAGGTTCGAGAAATAGAAGGGCGTCGAGGAGAAGGCGTCCAGGTGCCGGATCTCCGGCTCTTCCAGCAAGGCCACATCGCCGCAGATCAGCCGCAGCCCCTGTTCGGCCTCTCGCAACAGCCGTCGAGGGCAGAAACCCGTGAAGAACAGGTCGAAGTCCGGCCGCAGGGCGCGCAGATAGCCGAAGATCGCGCTGCCCGCACCGTGGAACACCGGGTACGGGGTCACCGGCGAAATGATCATCAGGCGCGGCTTCATCAGGCTTCAGGCTTCAGCCTGTAGGCTTCAGGCTTCCGGCTCCCGCAGGCCTGCAGCCTATAGCCTAAAGCCTATAGCCTAAAGCCTATAGCCTAAAGCCTA
>CAYVGN010000181.1:3373-6606 GCA_964451215.1 uncultured Acidobacteriota bacterium | reverse complement strand
CCTTCCGGCGGGTCTCGGAGGCGATGTCCGTTCAAATCCTGGTGCACGGCAAGCTGGTGGGCATTGAACCGTTCCTGCTCTCGGCAGGCAGGGACGGCGGGCCCCCAGGGGACGCAGCCTTGCTGGGGCGCTCCCACTGGCTGGCGCTGTTGAGTGAAGTGGTCCCGCGGGCCCTGCTGGCCGAGTTTGGCTTTCCGCGAGTGCTGCTCGGCTCCGCGGGTGGCGGCCAGTTCCTGCTCGTGCTGCCGGAGGAAGCGCAGCAAAGCGCCCGGGAATTCCTGGCGACGGCTGGTCGCGGGGTCCAGGAACTGAGCGGCGGGCATTTGCGGCTAGTCGCGGCCATGACCGAGAGCCTCGGCGACTGGACCGTGGTGCGCAAGCGTCTGTCGGACGACTTCGACCGGCAGGCCGGCGCGGGGGCTGCCGCGTTGACCAGCGAGACTTTTGCGCCCTTCGACCAAGCCCCGCACGCGGCCGACGAGTACTTCGCCGCGGAACTCGCCGATCGGCTGTGGCAGGCCGAGACGGTGGGCTGGTCGCCGGAAGCGCCGGCGCGGATCGAGTTGGGTCCTGGCAAGCACGCCTGGAGCTTGCTGCTGGGCCGGGGTGAGGACGACCTGGTGCTGGCGCGGCACGCGGCGCCCAACGAGGACGGCGCCCGGCCCGCCGACCTGGCCGCGCTCGCCCAGCGGGCGCAGGGACGCCGGGCCTGGGGCGTACTGCGCGGCGACGTCGATAGCCTGCGCATCCGGCTGCGCCGCCTGCAAACCGTTGAGGAACACGTCCGGCTCTCCGTGCTTTACAGGCACTTCTTTGCCGGCGAACTGGAGGTGCTCTGTTCTCAGCCCGAGTTCTGGCGCAAGGTGAGCATCCTCTATTCGGGCGGCGATGACTTCGCGGTGTACGGCTCCTGGGACGCGCTGATTCCCTTGGCACGCGAAATCGAGCGGCTGTTCCACCGTTTCACCGAGGAGAACCTGAAGGATTTTCCGGGTCCGGAGGGGAAGACCATCTCAATGGCAGTGGCGCTGGCGCCGGAGGTGGAAGCCCCCCTGGTGTCGGTGTTCGCCGAGGCCGGGCAGCGCCTCGAAGAAGCCAAGGCCGCCGACAAGGACTGCATCCACGTGCTGGGCCGGACACTGGAATGGAAGCACCTTGCCGACGCCGCGGAGCTCAAAGACACCCTGGCCTGGGTGGTCAACGAGCTGGGCTCCTCGCGGCAGTTCCTCCACGAGCTGGCGGCCTTCTATCGTCAGGGCGGAAGCTTGTGGAGCGCCGGCGAGGAGCGCTTCGAGAAGCCCTGGCAGTTCCAGCGCCGGCTGAACCGGCTGCTTGCCGGGGCGCGGGACCGGGAGGCGCAGAAACTCCGGACGCACCTTTCCAATGAGATGATGGGCAAGAGCGCCGCGCAGGTGAAACTGCGCCCGGCGGGCTTGGTGGCCCTGGAGTGGGCCAGACTGTATACCGAGGTGTAGCGATGGCGGAAACGCAACAGGAAGCCAGAAACCGCGAGGCACGCCCGCCCCGCGAGGAGCGCCGCGGCCCCCGCGAAGCAGGCCCGCGGGAGGGCGGGGGCCGCTTCGAGGAGCGCCGCGGGGAACGTGAGCGGGACCGGGACCGCGACCGCGGCCGCCCCGAAGGCCCGCCGGAGATCGACTTGGACAAGTTGATCGCCGACAGCTTGTACCTGGACAACCAGGCCCACAGCGTGGTCAGCCGCATGCGCGACATGGATTCCGGCACCAAGAGCCAGTTGCGCCGGCTCTATAATGCGGTGCGCCGCGCCTGCCGCGCCGCGGACAATGAGCGCCAGCACCAGTTCGTGATGCTGCGCGCGCGCCTGGCTTACACCATCGCACGCCATTCCTTGCGCAGTCTGGACATGCTGGAGAAGCTCCTGCTTCAGGTGACCCGTAAGAACGACCCCCGCGGCTACGAGCGCTTCCGGGACCTTTTCGAAGCCATCGTGGCTTACAACGAATGAAGCCTATGAGCCAACACACTGCCGAGACTGAATTGAAGCTGATTGGCAAGCTCGTCCTGGATGGGGAGCTGCATTGCGAGACCGGGCTGCACATCGGCGCCGGCAAAGGGTCGCTGGAGATCGGGGGAGCCGATAACCCGGTCGTCAAGGACGCTTTCGGGCGGCCTTACATCCCGGGCAGCTCGCTGCGTGGCAAGCTGCGCTCGCTGCTTGAGCGGGCCAGCGGGCTGGCCGTGCCCTCCGAGCTGGTCTATCTGTCCAGGCGGAAGGGCCAGGAGGTGCGCATTCACCAGGGCGACCGGCCTGACGACGAGATCTGCGTCCTGTTCGGTCGCAACCCGGGCCGCGTGGAAAGAGTGGTCGGAGAGCCCATCGAGGGGGCCTCCGCCACCCCGGCGCGGCTGACGGTTTACGACGCCCCGCTGGATCCGGACTCCATCACCCCGCCTATGCGGGAGAACCTGGACGACGAGCTCACGGAGGTCAAGAGCGAGAACGCCATCGACCGCATCACCTCCCAGGCCAACCCGCGCACGCTGGAGCGCGTGCCCGCCGGGGCACGCTTCCGGGTGCGCTTCCTGCTGGACGTGCTCTGCGAAGAGGACAAGCCCCTGCTGGCCCTGTTAGTCCAGGGTCTGCGCCTGCTCGAAGACGACGCCCTGGGCGGCGGGGGTTCCCGCGGCAGCGGCCGCGTGCGCTTCACGAACTTGCGACTGGCTTGGCGCAAGCGCGCCTATTACACGGCCGGGGCGGCTGAGGAGGAGCTGATCGCTGGCGCCGACCCGGCGGCGGTCCAGGCCCTGGCCCTTTCGGAAGGTCTCGCTGCGAAGCTGTCGGGCTGACCATGCACCCTGCCTTGTTGGTTCGCTTCCGGCCCTCCGGGCCGTGGCGCATCGGCCCGGCCAGCGGCGCCCGCGACGAGGTGGATCGGGTCTACCACAGTGACTCGCTTTTCTCGGCCGCGACGGGCGCCATGGCGCGTCTGGGCCTGCTGGAAGACTGGCTCCAGGACACGGTGCGTTGCGCGGAAGCGCCGGCGGTGTGCTTCTCCTCGTGCTGTCCCTGGATGGGGGACCTGCTGCTGGTGACGCCTCCCCGCACGCTGTGGCCGCCCGCCGCCACCCCCAAGGTGCGGTGGAAGAGCGCGCAGTTTGTGCCTCTGCGCTTGGTGCCGGCGCTACTGGCCGATGAACCCTTGCGCGAGGAGAACTGGTGGATCGACCCTCCCAGCCGGTGCCTGCTGCCGCAG
>CAYVGN010000181.1:0-3363 GCA_964451215.1 uncultured Acidobacteriota bacterium | reverse complement strand
CGGCAGCAGGCAACACGGCGGGCCCTTCCGGCCGGCCTCGCGCTCACACGCCGCCGTGGATCGGATCAGCGGCCGCCCTCTGCCGCACCGCTCCGCCTGCCTGGAGTTCGCCCCCGACGCCGGCCTGTGGACCGTGGCGGTCTTCGCCTCCGAAGAGGCCCGCCGGCGCTGGGCCGGGCCTCTCAAGTCCGCGTTGCTGCTGCTGGCCGACTCCGGCCTGGGCGGTCGCCGCTCCTCGGGCTGGGGACACTCCGAAGCTCCGGAATTTGCCGAGGGCGCCTTCCCGGAGATGATCCTCCCCACGGCGGAGACGGCACCTGAGGGCGAAAACGGCGCACCCCGAGAGACGGCCTGGTGGCTGCTGTCGCTTTATATCCCTGCCGTCCAGGACGTCGTGGACTGGCAGAAGGGCAGCTACGCCCTGGTCACGCGCGGCGGGCGCATCGAGAGCCCTGCGCGCTCCGGCGATCCCAAGAAACTGGTGCGTATGGTGGCCGAAGGCTCCGTGTTGGTGGCGTCCCAGCCCCCGCGCGGCGCCGCTCCCGATGTCGCTCCCGACGGCTTCCCGCATCCCGTCTACCGCGCTGGCCACGCCGTCGCCGTGCCCATTCCCGTGCGGCCGGCGGAGGTCAAGACATGAAGTACCGCTGCACGGTCCTGACCCCCTTGCTGATTGGCGACGGCCACCGTCTGTCCCCCATCGACTACATGGTGTGGAAGGACCAAGTCAACGTACTGGACCAGCGGCGCATCTTCCGCCTCCTGGCCAAGGGCCCCCGCCTAGATGGCTACCTGGCCCAGCTCAAGAAAGCCGACAAGCTGGAATTCGCCGCCTGGGGCGGTTTCGCGCAGAACTTTGCCGGCCGGCGCATTCCTTTCGAGCACCCCTCCTTGACGGCGTGCTGGGAGCGCGCCAGGGCCGAGAGTCTGCATATCCCAACGTTCCTGTGCGGGCCCCACGGGCCGTATCTGCCGGGCAGCGCACTCAAAGGGGCGCTGCGCACCGGGATGCTGTTTGCGCGGTGGAAAGAGGGCCGGTTGCCGGGACTCGAGCAACTGCCCGGTGAGCGCATCTCCCAGCCCGTCAGCCCCAGCGGGGCGGAAGAAAAGGCACTCGGTCAACCGGGTGAAAACCTGATGCGGGCCGTCGCGGTGTCGGATTCCGGCCCCGTGCCCGCCGCGGCCCTGAAGATCTACCTGCTCCGCGTCTCGACGCTGGTGCCGCGCGGCCCGGGCCGCTACGAACTAGGGTGGAAGCAGGCGCCCCGTGGCAGCGTGGAGGCGCGCCGGATCGAAGAGAGTACCCCTTGGTTTGCCGAGATGGCCGTCCCGGGCACAGTTTTTGAGGGCTCTTGGCGCGAGAATTCCTACCTGGCCCAAGCGGACGTCCGGCGGGCGCTGGACTGGGCCGAGCCGGTCACCACGGCCGCCTTGCTCGGGTGCGCCAACCGGTACGCCGCCGAAGTGCTCCGCCTGCATCGCCGCTACGCGGTTTGGGCCGGCCTGGTCGGGGTTGATCGCAACCTGGCGCAACTGGAGATCCGTCTGGAGGCTGCCCGTGCCGCCGGCAACGCCTGCCTGCTGACCATGGGGTGGGGCGGTGGCCTGCTCTCCAAGACCGGCTGGCCTGACACGGACGAGGACAGCTACCGCCGCCTGCTGCGCGAAGCGTCGGTCTACAGCCGCGTGCTCGCTTCCGGCCTGCCTTTCCCCAAGACTCGCCGCATCGTCTTCCTGGGCAACCAGCCCGCCAGCCTGCCTGGTTGGGCTTGGCTGGAGGTCATGCCGTAGGGGTCGGGCATGCCCCACACTTGTCCAAATTAGCTTTTGAGCCGGGCCAGTTTGGACAGCACGTGGCGGCACCTTTGAGGCCGCCGCCGACTCCCAGACCGCTCCGGAGGCCCGTAGCACCAGCCTTGGGCGTGCCCCGCGGACCTGGGAGGGTCCTGGGGCCCGCCGGCGCCAATTTGGACAGCATCTGAAAGCCGACCGGAACCTGGTTTTCACGGCACACTGCCGCGTCAATAGAATCAGCGACTTAACCTGCCCAATATGCCCAGGTGGCGGCTAACTTGGACAGCTGTGGGGCATGCCCGACCCCTACCGCAAGGGTGGGGCACGCCACCGCCCGGGTGCTATCATGGAAGTGCCGCTGCGCTAGCGCACAGCATGTACAACGCATTCTTCGGCTTCAAGGAAAGTCCCTTCAATCTGACGCCCGACCCCGCCTTCCTCTACCGCAGCCAGCAGCACGAGGAAGCCCTGGCCAACCTCGTTTACGGGGTCCACAGCCGGAAGGGCTTTATCGTCCTCACTGGCGAAGTCGGCACCGGCAAGACCACCATGCTGGAGTGCCTCCAGGACTTCCTGGCCACCCACCGCACCGACTTCGCTTTTCTGTTCAATTCGCGCATCTCGGTCGAGCAGTTTTTCGAGATGATCGCCTACGATCTGGACCTGAAGTGCAACCGCGCCTCCAAGACCGAGGTCCTCTTCTCCCTCAACCAGCTTCTGCTGGAGAACGCCAACCAGGGGCGCACCACGGTGTTGATCATCGACGAAGCCCACAACCTGGAATGGGACGTCCTCGAAGAGGTGCGCCTGTTGGGCAACCTGGAGAACCGCCGGGAGAAACTGCTCCAGATCGTGATGGCGGGCCAGCCCGAGTTTGACCGCAAACTGGACGCGCCGAGTTTCCGGCAGCTAAAGCAGCGCATCGCGTTGCGCTGCTCGCTCCGGCCCTTCCACGAGGGGGAAACCTACGAATACATCCGCACGCGGCTGGCCCGGGCCGGGATGGTGGAGCCGCGGGTGTTCCCGCCTGAGGTCTTGACGGAAATCCATGTCCGCTCCCAGGGCATCCCGCGCGTGATCAACGCCATCTGCGACAACCTGCTGCTGACGGCCTTCGCCCTGGAGAGCCGTGTGACCAACCTTGACATGCTGGATGAGGTCACTGACGATATGCGCCTGGAATGGCCCGGCAAGCGCGTCGCGGTGGCCCGCGCCCGCCTCCGCGACCGCTCCGCGGCGGAATCGCCGTTCTTCACGCCTCGTGACTGAGCCAGGCACCCTGGGACCTGCCAAGGTATCAGGCACAGGAAGGTGCGAACAACCTGGGGATGCTTTGAGCTGGGGGTGGGGAGCCAGACGTTTTCTCGAAGTTCTTCCCGCGCAGTTTGTTAACGGCAGCCAACCGCCCGCAACTCCGCAAACGCCAAGCACTTCGCGCCCTCCGGCTCTCTCTGTTTCAGGCGCTGTTCCTCTTGGCCCGCCAACCGCGCGGCGCTTCCACACCACCCGAGGCCGTTTCTCACGGTCTCTGTGCGCGATTCTCCGAGTTGGTTAACAGCGGCGCACGAT
>CAYVGN010000180.1:0-6629 GCA_964451215.1 uncultured Acidobacteriota bacterium | reverse complement strand
CATCAAGGGGGTGCCCAAGACCAGGGTGGCAGGCCGCATGGAGGACGTGGTCGAGAAATGCGCGCTGGCTGAGGTGCGCCGGACGCTGATCGGCAAGTTGTCCAGGGGCTACCGGCAGCGCGTGGGGCTGGCCCAGGCCCTCATCCACGAGCCGGAAATCCTGATCCTGGACGAGCCCACTTCCGGGCTCGATCCCAAGCAGATCATCGAGACCCGGGAGCTGATCAAGCAATTGGGCGGCGACCACACCATCATCCTCAGCACGCACATCCTGTCGGAGGTGGCGGCCACCTGCCAGCGCGTGATCATTATCAACGCGGGCAAGCTGGTGGCAGTGGACACGCCGGAGAACCTGACCGCCCGCCTGCAGGGACATGAGACCGTGTACTTGCAGGCCGAGGGGCCCGCCGAGGAGATCCGCGAGAAGCTGGCGCGCGTGCCCGGGGTGGTGAGGCTGAAGCCGCACGGCGCCCCGGACCGCCGCCCGGCGTTCGAAATCGAAGCGGCCAAGGGGCGGGAGATCCGCGGCGAGCTGGCCCGGGCCGTGATCCACAGCGGCTGGACCCTGCTCGAACTCCGCACCATGGGCCTGGGCCTGGAGGAAATCTTCCTGGAGCTGACCCGCTCGGAGAAAGCGGCCTCCGACAGCGACAAGCCGGCCGCGGGGCACAAGGACAAGGCCGGGAAGGACAAGGAGGTGGAGCCGTGAGGAACATCCTGGCCATCGCCCGCAAGGAACTGAAAAGCTACTTCACCTCCCCGATCGCTTACATCGTGCTGGCCATCTGGGCGGTCATCTTCGGCTTCTTCTTCTTTAACGCCCTGGCCTTCTTCGTGCGCAACAGCATGCAGGCCGACATGATGGGGCGGGCCATGCCCATGAACGTCAACGAGTGGATCGTGCGGCCGCTGCTGATGAACCTGGGGGTGATCAGCCTGTTTCTGGTCCCCATGATCACCATGCGCCTGTACGCCGAGGAGAAGCGCAGCGGCACCATCGAGTTGCTGCTGACCTCGCCGGTGCGGGACCTGGAGCTGGTGCTGGGCAAGATGCTGGCCGCTTTCCTGCTCTACGCGGCCATCGTCGGGATCTGCTTCCTGAACTTCTCGCTGCTGTTCATCTACGGCAACGCCGACGGGAAGCCGATGCTGGGCGGGCTACTGGGCCTGGTGCTGATGGGCACCGCCTTCCTGTCGCTGGGCATGTTCCTGTCCACGTTCACCCGCAACCAGATCATCGCGGGCACGCTTACCTTCGGGCTGCTGCTGATGCTGTGGATCCTGGACTGGGCGGCCGATTCGGCCAGCGGCTACTCCAGCCGGACGGCGGAGGTGATCCGCTACCTCTCGCTGACTACCCACCTGGAGAACTCGGCCCGGGGGGTCCTCGACCTGCGCGACCTGGTCTATTACCTGAGTGTGATCTTCCTGGGGATTTTCCTCACGCATCGCTCCCTGGAATCGTTGCGGTGGAGGAGCTGACGTCATGAAATGGAACTTTTCCTGGGTGCGGGCGCGGCAGACGAAATACGGCGCCTACCTGGCGATCTACATCCTGGTGGTGCTGGCCCTGCTGGCCCTGGTCAACTGGGCGGTGAACCGGCACAGCAAGAGCTGGGACCTGACCGCCAACAAGCAGTACAGCCTGTCGGACCAGAGCCTGAAGATCCTGCGGGGACTGGAGCGCGAGGTAAGGGTCTACTACTTCGGGCGGAGCACCGACTTCAGCCGCGCCCGGGACCTGCTGGGCCAGTACAGCCGGGTGTCCAACCGTTTCTCGGTCGAGTACATTGACCCGGACCGGCAGCCGGCCAAGGCCCGGGCGGCCGGCTTCAAGGCGGGCAACACCGTGGTGCTGACCCTGGCCGAGCGGCGCCAGGAGGCCAACCTGCTGGACGAGGAGAGCGTCACCAACGCGCTCATCCGCCTGTTGAAGGGCGGCGCCAAGAACGTCTGCTTCCTCACCGGCCACGGCGAGCGTGACATCGAGGACAGTGAGCGCGCCGGCTACAGCCGCGTCAAGAAATCGCTGGAAGATTCCAACTACACCGTCAAGACCATCTCCCTGTTGCGGGAGGCGCAGGTGCCCAAGGACTGCTCGCTGGTGATGGTGGCCGGGCCGAAGGGCGAGTACACCGAGCCGGAGGTTCAGGCGCTGCAGAAGTACGTCGAGGGGGGCGGGCGCGCCCTGTTCCTGCTGGAGCCCGGCACGCCCGGCAAGCTGGAGGAGATGCTCGCCGGCTGGGGCGTCACCTTGAAGGAGGATCTGGTGGCCGACGCCAGCCCCCTCAGCCAGATCTTCGGCGGCGACATCACCCTCCCGGTGGTCTCCCAGTACAAGTCGCACGCCATCACCCGCGAGTCGGCCGGCATGGCCACCATCCTGCCCGTGGCCCGCAGCGTCCAGCCGGTCAAGGAGTCCAAGAGCGGCGTGACGGTGGACACCTTGTTCGAGAGTTCGCCCGAGAGCTGGACCGCCCCGTTCAGCCCGCGGATGACGGAGAGGGACCTGTTCAAGGGCGCTGACAAGCGCGGCGCGGTCCCACTGGCCGTGGCGGCCACCCTGAGCAAGGGAGAAGGCGCCGAAAAGAAAGAAGGACGGTTCGTGGTGGTGGGCAGCTCCCGCTTCGCCAGCAACACCTTCCTGGGCTTCAACCGGGGCAGCAACCGCGACCTGTTCCTCAACATGGTCAACTGGCTCTCTTCCGACGAGGACCTGATCTCCATCCGGCCCAAGGAGCCAGAGAACCGCCGGGTGAACCTGACGGTGGCCCAGATGCGCCGCGTCTTCTACCTGAGCGTGGTGGGGCTGCCGCTGCTGATGATCGCCAGCGGCATCGCCGTCTGGTGGAAAAGGCGCTGAGGAATGCCGGGCTCTCCCAAAAACTGGCTTTAGCCGTTCTACTTGCCATATGAAGTTCCGGGGGCTGATCGTTGCGGTTGTTTTGCTGGCAGCGCTGGGCGTGACGCTCTACTTCGTCGAGCGCAAGGGCGGAAAGACGGAAACGGCCGCATCGAAAGCCGAGGACAAGCTGTTCGCCGTGCAGGCCGACGATATCCAGGAAATCCGGCTGGAGCCGGCCGGCGGCGAGGCCCTCAAGCTGGAGCGGGGCGCCGACAACAAGTGGAAGATCGTGGAGCCCAAGGCCCTGGCTGCCGACGATTCAGCGGCTTCCAGCCTGGCCAGCACCCTCAGCGGCCTCTACCCCAGCGAGACCATCGAAGAGAAGCCGGCGTCGCTGAAGGACTATGGCCTGGAGCCGCCGCAGCAGACCGTGCGCTTCCGCGCCAAGTCTGGGTCTGCCTACACGCTGCTGCTGGGCGACAACACGCCCAGCGGCGGCTCGGTCTACACCCGCACCCCGGATAAGCCGCGCGTGGTCACGCTGGCCAGCTACGTCAAGTCCGACCTGGCCAAAACGCTGTCCGACCTGCGGGACAAGGCGGTGCTGAAGTTCGACACCAACACGGCCAGCCGGGCCTGGGTCCAGAGCAAGTCGGGGAAATTGGAGCTGGCCAAGGCCGAGGACCGCTGGCAACTGGCGGCCCCGGTCCAGGCCCGCGCCGACCAGTTCGCGGTGAACGACCTGCTGCGCCAGGCGGCGGAGGCCCGCATGCAGGCCCTGGAGTCCGAGAATGCCGCCGCCCCGGACAGTAAGTTTGGCCTGGGCTCGCCCGAGATTGTCTTCCGCGTCCAGGACGCCAAGGGCTCACACGAGCTGCGCATCAGCAAGGAAAAGAACGGCAAGCGCTACGCCCGCAGCTCCGACCAGCCGCTCATCTTTACCGTTTCTTCCGACCTGGCCACGCAACTGACCAAGCCCCTCCCCGACCTTCGCAACAAGGACGTGTTCGACATGGACACCTGGACGGCGTCACACATCGAGGCGACCACGCCCGAGGCGCGCGTGGTGCTGGACAAGGACGGGGGCCAGTGGAAGGGAGCCGACCCCAAGAAGGCGCCCGAGCAGTCGGCGGTCAGCGACCTGCTGGAGAAGCTGAAGGCCATCCGGGCCACCTCCTTCCCGCCGGCCGGGCCGGCAGCCAAATACGGCCTGGACAAGCCGGTGCTGCGCGCCCACCTGGTCTGGGGTGAGAAGAAGCAGAAAGAGACGGTGGAGATCGGCCAGGTGGGCGACAAGGCCTACGCGCGCCGCCAGGCAGAGCCGGCCGTCTACGAGGTCTCCAACGAGACGCTCAAAGCTGCGCGCGAAGCGCTGAACAAGCTGAAGTAGTCAGGAGTCAGGAGTCAGGAGTCAGGAGTCAGAATTCAGAATACAGAATTCAGAATGGGGCGCCAGCCATTCTGGCTCCTGAATTCTGGATTCTGAATTCTGAGCAAAGATGCGCTCGGCGCGCCTTTACCGCGTGGTGGGCATGGTCCAGGGAGTGGGCTTCCGCTGGTATGTGGAGCGGGTGGCCACACAACTGGGCCTGGCCGGCTACGTCAAGAACCTCTACGACGGCAGCGTAGAAGTGTACGCCGTCGGGGAAGACAACAGCCTTCAGCAACTGCGCGACTGGCTGGAGCGGGGACCCAGGGGAGGGCGCGTGATCCGGGTGGAGGAAAGCCCGGCCCAGGTCCGCCCCCTCTACAAGAGTTTTCACATAGAATTCTAACCAGGGCAAAAGCTCTACCCCAAGTTCTCGTAACAACGGCCATGGCGGTACAAACAGCCTTGTTCAAGGAGAAGAGATGCAGCCGAAACCCGCAGGCCAGGCGGAGCCTGCCGAGGACCTGAAGAAGCTGATCCGGGAGGTGCCGGACTGGCCCAAGCCCGGCATCCTGTTCTATGACCTGACCACCCTGATGAAGAGCGGAGAGGGTTTCCGGCGCGTGCTGGACGTGCTTACCGAGCGATACCGGGGCCAGGGGATCGAACTGGTGATGGCGGTGGAAGCGCGCGGCTTCATCTTCGGGGGCGCGCTGGCCGACCGCCTGGGCGCCGGCTTCATCCCTGTGCGCAAGCCCAACAAGCTGCCGGCGGAAACCGCCGCCGTCACCTACGCGCTGGAGTATGGCACCGACACGGTGGAAGTCCACAAGGACGCCGTGAAGCCCGGGCAAAGGCTGCTGGTGGTAGATGACCTGCTGGCCACGGGCGGGACCGCGGCGGCCTGCGCCCAACTGGCGCGCTCTCTGGGCGCTCAGATCGCCGGCATTGCCTTCGTCGTGGAGTTGACGTTCCTGGGCGGCCGCAAGAAGCTGGAAGGCTACGAGGTCTTCAGCCTGCTCCAGTATGACAGGTGACGCTCCCCGCTCTGACCCTCCCACCGCAACTCTCGCGCCTTCAGCCCCTCTCAACGCAGGTTGCTTTTCTCAGAGAGCTTTGCTTTGCGCAGGGCCGAGGCGATCTGCTGCATTCCCCAAAGCATCACCGCGCCGTCCGAGCCCAGTCCCACAAAGGTGAAGCCCTCCCGGACGGCCGACTCGACCTGCTCTTCCCGCGCCAGCAGGATTCCGGCCGCTTTGCCCGCCCGGCGGCAGGCGGCCACCACACGGGCGCGCGCCGCGCACATCGTAGGGTGGTCGAACTGGCGCGCAACCCCGAGGCTTACGCTCAGATCGAGCGGCCCGACGAACAGCACATCCACGCCCTCCACGGCCGCAATCGCTTCGGCACACTCCACCGCCGGACGAGTCTCGATCTGCGTCAACAGCAGCAACTCTTCATTCGCAGCCCGGAAGTACTCGTCAAAAGCCGCGCCGAACCCGCAGGCGCGGTTCATGGCCGCGACCCCGCGAATCCCCAGCGGCGGATAGCGGATGCCGGCCACTGCCCGGGCAGCCTCCTCGGGGGAACTCACCCACGGCGCCATGACCCCGCAAGGACCCAGGTCGAGCACGCGCTTGAACAGCACCGGGTCATTCCAGGCCACGCGGACCAGGGGCGCCGCCGGCGTGCCGCTCAGCGCCTGTAGCTGGAATAACAGGTTTTGGTGGTCGCCGGCTCCGTGCTCCAGATCAATCAAGACCCAGTCGAGGCCGGCTTGCCCGGCGATTTCCGCCGTCAGGCTCGAGCCCAGGTTCAAGAACGTTCCACTCATCAGCTCGCCGCTCAGCACTCTCTTCCGTATGGACCTCATAGGAACCTCAGCTTGAAGCGCTTGCGTTGTGACCCCGGCCCTTCCCACTCGAGGATGCAGGGATCGGCCCTCGGAAGCGCTCGGTGGCTATTTGCCGGTGCTGGGGCCAGCCAGGCGGGGCCGCAGTTCCTGGACCAGGCTGAGGAAGGCGTTCATCACCGGGCAGATGGTCTTATCGCGGTGGTAGACCAGGCCGAGTTCCCGAACCAGGGTGAGGCCCTCGAGCGGGATGAGGCGCAGGGCGCCGGTGGCTGCCTCCTCGGCGGCAAACTTCCGGCTGATCAGCGAGACTCCCAAGCCCGCCGCCACAAACTTCTTGATCGCTTCCACACTGGCCAATTCCAGGCAGATGCGCGGCTCCAGGGCGCGGTTGGCGAAAACCTGCTCGAACAGGGCGCGGGTGCGCCCGGTTCGCGGGAAGATCAGCGGGTGCTCAGCCACCTGCTCCAGGGTGACAGCGCGGCAGCCGGCCAGCGGATGCCGGGCCGGCACAATGACCGCCAGTTCGTCGCGGAACAAGGGCAGCACGGTCAGCTCCTTTT
>CAYVGN010000179.1:2309-6664 GCA_964451215.1 uncultured Acidobacteriota bacterium | reverse complement strand
GGGCGATCCGGCCCCAGAGGAAGGCGCGGTTGATGACCGGGTCGGGGGTTTCCAGTTGCGTGGTGCGCTCCAGGAACTGGCGCCAGTAGGCTTCCAGCTCCAAGCGCAACTGTTCCAGGCTCAAGCGCATGGAACGGTAGGTGCGGCGGGCGGCAGCAGCGTCGCCCAGGCCGCCGGCCATGATGATGGCGGCGCGACCGGGCCCGGCGGGGAACGGCTTCAGGCGCAGCACAGTGGGGCGGTCGGGCAGCATGTGGTCGCCTTCGTCGCTCGAAGTGTCGAAGGCAGCGCTGCCGATGAAAGCGGCCAGGCGGCGCGTGGGCTCGGCCAGCAGCATCCCTGGGTCGTCGGCCTCGCCCTCGGTCGCCTGCCCCGCCGGCAGCCAAGCGTTGTACTGGCCGCCGATGGCGGCCGGCCACATGGGCCGCAGGTCATTGCGAAACTGCACGAAGACGGTCAGCGGCCGCGACGTCTCCACTTCCAGCTCCACCACCAGCGCCGGCCGCTCGCGGGGCGCCCACAGCGTCTGGCGCAGGGTGAAGGCGGCGTGGGAATAGGTGATGGCGGTGGCCGCCGGTGTCACTTCGATCTGTGACGCCATCCCGTCCGCCTCCGCCCGCTCCAGGCTGCCTTCCACCTGAAACAGCAGGCGGAAGTCGTGCAGCACCTTCACCGGGAACAGCCAAGCCTCAAAAACGCCCGTGCCGTTGCCGAACAGCGCGGAGCGCCGCCCGGCCGCCTCCAGGTAGCGCTGCGGCCGCGCCGGTTCGCGCCAAACAGGCAGCGGCTCAGCCGCCCCGGCAAACAGGCAACAGACCAACACCAGAATCGTTGCGCGTCCCATGGAGAAAACCTGCCACCGGCCAGCCAGTATATAACGCCCGCTGGGACCCGCTTGCCCGCCGCGGCAGGGCCGCGGCTATGTTTTCCCGGGCGGGGAAATCACGCTATAGCTTGTGTGCCAATAGGTTTGATACCACCGCGGGTTATCGCGCACCTGCGGCTTTGGATTTCAGCCCGCTCGGGTGTATAAGGAGCGCTATGGAAAGCAACCGCCGCCAGTTTCTGCAAAGCGCCGCCGTGGGGATTGCCGCTGCGGCGACACGCACCCAGGCCGCCACGCCCGCCTTGCCCACCATCAAGCTGGGCAAGTACGAAGTCACGCGGCTCATCGCCGGCAGCAACCCCCAGTACGGCTACTCCCACTTCAACCGCCTTTATGACCAGCACATGCGCGATTACCACACCACTGAGCGCGTGGCGGAACTTCTCAAGGCGTGCCAGGCGAACGGTATCAATACCTGGCAGGTCGGCTACCAGGACCGCACCGGGGCCGACCTGGCTCGTTTCCGCGAGCAGGGCGGGAACCTGCACTGGATCTGCCTCTACAACCCCGAGTCGCTGGAGAACCCCTCCAAGCTGAAGGAGATCCTGAGCCTCAAGCCGATTGCCATCGTGCAGCACGGCGGACTGACCGACCGGATATGGCAGGCGGGCGAGTTTCAGAAGTCGCGTGACTTCCTCAAGAAGATCCGGGATACGGGCCTGATGGTAGGGCTATCCACGCATAACCCGGCCGTGCTCGACCGGGTCGAGGGCGAGGGCTGGGACGTGGACTTCTTCATGACCTGCGTCTACTACGTGACCCGGCCGGCAGCCGAAGCGCAGAAGATGCTGAGCGAGGTGCCGCTCGGGGAGCTTTACCTGCCCTCGGACCCGCCCCGGATGTGCGCCGCCATCCGCCAGAGCAAGAAGACCTGCCTGGCCTTCAAGATCCTGGCAGCCGGCCGGCTGGCCAATACCCCGCAGCAGCGGAAGAACTGCTTCGAATTCGCCTTCCGTAACGTCAAGCCCACCGACGCGGTCATTGTCGGCATGTACAACCGCTTCGGCGACCAGGTGCAGGAGAATGCTGAGGTGGCGCGAGCGCTGTTGACCGGCGCCGGAGCGCGAGCCGCCCGGTCCCCGAATTAGTCAGGCAGGGGAGCCACGAGAAATCACACCGGGAGGAACTCAGCAAGGGATAGGTGTCGTTGATCAACCCGGCCGGCGCCCGGGTCACACGAGCGCTTCGGCCTCGTCCCGCACCTTCGGCCAGGCGTCGAAGATGCGGGTGCGGCGGATAGCCTCCGCCGCCACCCCCGTTGGCAGCACCACCTTCAGCCCCATGTGCCGCCGGTAGCACTTGACCAGTGCCTTGACCAGCAGCGCGATGCCCCGGGTGTCGATGTGCGTCAACTCGCTCAGGTTCAGCACGAATTGCTCGGGGGAACTTTCCAGGCCGGAGCGGAACGCCGCCGCCAGCCGCTCTTCCGCCTCCGGCTGATTCCAGAGGCGCAAATCACCCTTGATGCGCAGAATCGTGACGCCTGCCTGACCCTCCAGTTCCGTTCTCATACGTACTGTCTGGCCGACCAGGGTGCTTTCCAAAGACTTCAGTGCTTCCTTCAGTCCGGCCGGCTCTTCCAGAAACTCAATCGCCAACCTGTCCTCTTCGGTGCGGAGCACACGCCCGGTGGTAACAAAGGTTCCAAACCCGCCGGGGATGGTGAAGCTAACGGACAGGGCCACGCCCTTCTCAGGCATGACTGTGGTGTGAACCAGCGCCCCACCCGCTCCGAAGTTGAGGGTTTCGCCTGCCGACTCCAGCGATGTCCCCGTGCGAAACACGATCCGCCCCGGATGAGAGTAGCGCTTGTACCTTCGCCTTTCGGGCACGCCGGCCCCCCTTGCTCGCACTAAATCCAACCTATCGCCGTCCGTGGGGGAAGTCAATCGGCTCGGAAGCGGAGAAGCCACAGACGTCAACCCGGAGGGAGCCGCCAAGGCATGGAATAGGAACAGGTTGCGGGTGAGTGTCCAACCGCCCCCTACAGGCGGTCGGCCACCTTGCGGCCCGCCTGCCAGACGGAGTGGATCTTGCGCGTGTTGCGGATGTCGTCGAGTGGGTTGGCGTCGAGGATGACGAAGTCGGCGTGCTTGCCGGGCTGCAGCGTACCCAAGTCGCGGGCGACGCCCAGCGCCTCAGCCGAGGTGCGGGTGGCGGCCACCAGCGCGTCCATGGGCTGCAGACCCGCCTCTACCATCAGTTGCAGCTCCCAGTGCTCGAACCAGCCCTGGAAGCGGGCAGGTGGCCCGGAATCGGTGCCGAAGGCGATCCGCACCCCGGAGTCATGCAGGCGCCTGAGGTTCCGCTGCGCCTGGGTGAGAAAGCCGCGCAGCTTGGGATAATCGGGGTCGTCCACCACCCGCTTCTTGTAAGCCTCGCTGCGCACGCCGGCCACCGCGTCGGCGGGCTGACCTTTCACAAAGAAAGGGTCGTCCAGCCAGGAAGGAGAATCGGCATAGATGAACAGGGAGGCGTCGCGGGCCAGGGTGGGGACCGCGAAGGTGCCGCGCTTCTTCAGCCTGGCCACCAGCTCGTCGTCAATGTCGGTGTCGCGGATGCTGTGCGCCATCCCGTCCAGCCCGGCCTCCACCAGCCCCTTGGCATCGTTCAAGCTGAACAGGTGGGCCATCACCTTGAGCCGGTGCTTGTGCGCCTGCTCGATGATGGCCGAGTAGATGGGCGGGGGTAGCTTCTCGTAGCGGCCCAGGTGGTCGTCCACCCACACCTTGACCACGTCCACGCGCTGCACCGCCAGCTCCTCCACCTGCCGCCGTGCCTCCTCAGCCGTGGAGACTTCCCGTGCCACGCCAGCCATGCCCGGCAGCACCGCCGGATACCCGCCCTTCACGGTGAACCCCCTCCCGGCCGTGTACACCCGCGCCCCGTCCAGTTTCCCCCCGCGCTGCTCGGCGCGGATAGCAAACATGGGCTCGAAATCGGTGCCCAGGCTGAGAACGCTGGTCACGCCGTACTGGAGGTAGCGGCGGAGCTGTTCCAGCACGTTCTCGCGCGTGTAGTTCTGCCTGGCCTGCGCCAGGCCCTTCACCAGGCCGATGTGCCCGTGCAGGTTGAACAACCCGGGGATGATGGTCTTGCCGGTGCCGTCAACGACGGTGGCCCCCTTTGGCACCGCCACTTTCGTGGCGACCGCGCGCACCCGCCCGTCCACCACCAGCACGCTGGCCCCTTCCAGCGGCGCATCCCCCGTGCCGTCAATCACCCTCGCGTTCTTGATGACCACCACCTCGGCCGCCAACAAGAATGCGGGCGCGAACAGCAGCGCGAATAGGCCGAGCAAAAGGGCTGATCTACACGCTGCGCGGATCATCGAGACCTCCGTGAAGCCGGCTCAGGGATTCGACGCCGTCGCAAAAGAAACCAGCGCGGAGAGAAAACCCCCTCTGCGCCCCCGTGTCCCCGCCGATTCTGGCCTGCCGAGTGTATCACAGGCGCGCGTTGCTTCGCG
>CAYVGN010000179.1:0-2299 GCA_964451215.1 uncultured Acidobacteriota bacterium | reverse complement strand
GACCCAGGGCAGCCGTCGTCCTCCGGCCGCCAGGGCCCTTCCGACCATGGGCCGACCCTCGGCCAGGAGGGTCTCGATGCGGCGAGGGCTTTTCGAGTAACATCACCCTCCGGGGGCCGAAAAACACAGCCGAAGGGCCGGGGCAAGCTGGAGGGTCGTTTCGCCTGATCGGGCCAAAAAGCCCAGAGGAAAAGGATGTCCTTCTGCTCGAGGCGATGGCTTCGCTGAGCGGGTAGCGCCGCCCCGTCCTGCTGGACCAGCGAGATGCCGGCGCTATCATGGGAGGTTGGGGAGAACGCGCGCGTATGAACGACGCAGCCAACCAAGTGCTTGGCAAGGACGCCGCCTTGGCCGAGATAGTGCGGCGGCTGGTCGAAGCCTACCAGCCCGAGCGCATTTACCTGTTCGGCTCCAAGGCCCGCGGCGACGCCGGACCTGACAGCGACTACGACTTGATAGTCATCGTCCCGGATGATGCCCCGCCGGAGCGGCGCCGCAGCCGGCTGGCGTACGAGGCGCTCAGGGGCGCAGGAACCGCCGCCGACGTGCTCGTGTGCACCCATTCCTACTTCGAGCGTCGTAGGTTTCTCAAGGCTTCCCTCCCCGGCACGGTGCTACGCGAAGGGAGGTTGCTGTATGGCGCCTGACGATGCCCGCACCGAGGACGTCCGTGCCTGGCTACGAAAGGCCGATCTCGATTTGCGAGCGGCGGCACACGAGATGTCTGCTCCGGCCGCGGGCCTATGGTCCGACGTAGTCTTCCATGCTCAGCAGGCGGCTGAGAAGGCTCTCAAGGCTTTCCTTGCATGGCACGATGTGCCGTTTCGAAAGACGCACGATCTTCAGGAACTCGGCCGTGAGTGCGTCGCGCTGGATGCCACGCTTCGAAGGTTTGCCGATCAGGCTGTGCCGCTGACAGAATACGCCTGGAAGTTCCGCTACCCGGGCGAGCCGGAGGAGCCGACGCGGGAGGAGGCTGACGAGGCGCTGGCCACCGCCCGCCAGGTCTACGAGGCGGTGCTGGCCCGGCTTCCAAGGGAGGTGCGCGCATGAGCGAACAGGACATTCTGCGAGAAGATGCCATCCTGGCTGAGATCGTCCGGCGCCTGGCAGCCGCCTACCAGCCCGACCGCATTTATCTCTTCGGCTCAAAGGCGCGCGGCGCCGGCGGACCGGACAGCGACTATGACCTCCTTGTCGTGGTGGAAAGGTCGGACCTTCCGCCTCACAAGCGCGAACAGGCTGCCTTTCGCCTGCTGTGCGGTGTCGGCGCGCCGAAGGACGTCCTGGTGTATACGCGGGAAGAATTCGAATCGAGGCGCCGCGTCGTCTGCTCGCTGGCCGCCACCGTCGTGAGGGAAGGGAGACTCGTCTATGGAACCTGAGAAGGCGCAGGAGATGCGCGAGTGGTTCCAGAAGGCCCGTAACGACCTGCGCGGAGCGGAGATAGACCTTTCTGCCTCGCCGCCTTTGCTGGAGGACGTCATGTTCCACTGTCAGCAGGCGGCGGAAAAAGCGATGAAGGGGTTCCTCACCGGTCACGATCGGCCATTTCCCAAGACGCATGACCTTGATGAACTCGGCACGGCTGTGCAGGCCATTGACGCTTCGCTGGCCTCGGCGCTTGACCGGGCCAGGGATCTGACGCCTTTTGCCTGGAGGTTCCGTTATCCTGGGACGCCATCCGTGCCTGCTCGCGAAGAAGCCGAAGGGGCCCTTGCCGTGGCCCGTGAGGTGTACCAGGCGATCCTCGACCGGCTGCCGGAGGAGGTGCGACCGTGAGCCACCCGGCGCTACGCTGGAAAGTAGCCGAAGGCTGCCGCTACGGATTTGGACGGGTCTTGAGACAGCTTCGACGCCAGATGCGGAGTCAGGTGATGGTCTTGCGGGAGGGCCGCTTCTCGGCGGGCGCTTTCTCCTGTTCCTTTTTCTGCAAGGCGAACACCTTTTCGGCCACCAGGATCTTGCCGCCGGAGCGCAGCGCCAGGGCAATGCCGTCGCTGGGCCGCGCGTCGTAGACCTGGCGCTGGCCGTCCTTCTGCAAGACCAGGTCGGCCAGGAAGGTGCCGCGCACCAGGTCCCGCACCAGCACCCGCTCCACCTGCCAGCCGTTGCGGTCCAGGAAGGCCTTGAAGACGTCGTGGGTCATGGGCCGCTCGGCCTTTTCTCCCCGCCGGGCCATCTGGATGGACTGCCCCTCCAGGAACCCCACCATCAGCTCGATGCGCTCGGTGTTGTCGCGAGCACGCAGGGTCAGGGCGAAGCCGAGGTTGGTGAGCTGGACGCGTTCGAGCACAAC
>CAYVGN010000178.1:0-6673 GCA_964451215.1 uncultured Acidobacteriota bacterium | reverse complement strand
AACGGGGCGATTCCCGAGTCGCGACTGGCCTGGCAACAACCCGGATGGAAGCAACCGGCCCGCGGGCGCCCGGAGAAGCTGCAACCCGGATGATCCGCGGGTAGGCGGAGTCAGCGCAGCAGTTGCTTCAGCGGGCGGGAGGCTGGGAAACGCTCCAGGCCGCGCGCCACGATGGCGCGGGCCGCGGCTTGGTCGCCGGCCTTTCTGGCGGCCAGAGCCCAGTCTTCGTACAGCGCCTCGCTCTCCATGCCCATGAGGCGCGCGGCGCGGTATTCGACCGCGGCTTCGGCAAAGCGGCCGCGGCGCACCAGCAGGCCGGCCAGGTTGAAATGGGCCAGCGTGCTGCCCTCCAGTTCCAGCGAGCGGCGGTACGCCGTGTCCGCCTGATCCAGGTCCCCGAGGCGCAGCAGCGCGTTCGCCAACAGCAGCCAGGTACCCGCCTGCCGCGCCTCCTGCGGGTTGTAGACCATCAGCCTGCGGATGGCATTGGTTACCGAGCGCCAGTCTCCCAGCCGCTCGCAGACCCGCACCAGGCGGTGCGCGAAGAGGGAGTTCGAGGAGTTCTCCACGAACAGGCGCCGATACTGCTCCTGGGCTGCCCTCAAGTCCCCCAGGGTTTCCAGGCAGACTGCCAGCTTGAACCGCGCCAGCCACAGCTCCGGAAGAATCTCCAGCGAGCGCTGGAAGGCGGGTATGGCCGCGCGGCAGTTTCCCTGGCGGGCGTAGTGCTGGGCCAGCGCGAACGGGGCGCGGGCGCTGCGGGGGGCGTCCACCGCCATTGAATGAATGACGGTTGCCTCGTCGCGCCAGACACCGTTTCTCTGTACCGCAGCCAGGCCAAGCGCTGCCATCAGGATCACCGCCAGAGCCAGCCCCAGGCGCCGCCGCTCCTCGATGAGGCGTTGCAGCACCTCGGCCAGGATCAGGCAGGCGCCGATTGAAGGCAGGTAAAGCAAGCGATCAGCACGAATGGTTCCGATGGGAGCCAGCAAGTTGGACACGGGGCCGATCGCCACCAGGAACCAGGCGAGCCCGCGCGCGACATTGGGGTGCGCGCGCCTCGCCAGCCACGCTCCAGCCAGGGAGAGGACCAGCAGCGAGCTCCAGAGCAGGAAGCGGGTCTGGAGCCACGACCGCACCAGCGGGATCTGCGGATATGAGTAGTCAACGGAAAGATAAGAGGGAACGAAGCATAGGGCCAGGTTCTGGCCGAGGATCATCAGCGCCGTGCGCACGCGCGTCGCCGGATCGCTGAGCGCCAGCGGGTTGTCGAGCGCCAGCAAACCATAGCGCGGCCAGCTAAGGTGACCGAGAACTAGATAAAGGATGAGAAGGAAGGCGAGGACGGCAGCCAGCAGGGCCGCCAGCGTCCAGGCCAGGCGGCGGATGGGCAGCCGGTCTCCCCGACCGCTCCACAGCACTACGGCCAGGGCGGGAACGACCACCGGTTGTTCCTTGGCCAGCAACGCAAGAAACAGCAAGATCCCGGCACGAAGCGGCCGGTCCAGTTGCGCCAGCGCCGCCAGGCCAAGCGCTGCCGCCAGCAGTTCGCTCCGCGACGCGACATTAGCGACCACTTCCGTGTGCACCGGGTGAACGGCGAACAGCGCCGCCGCCAGCCACGCCGCCCGGTCTCCCAGTGACCGCAGCGCCAGGTAAACCAGCAGCGTGACGACCGCGTGCAGCAGCACGTTCTCCGCGTGGTACAGCCAGGGTTGAAGTCCCACGGCGGCGTAGTCGAGGGCAAACGAAAGGCGCGTCAGCGCCCGGTAGTGGAAGTTGTCGAGGACCCCGGTGGTGAAGAGCCGGCCGACATTCCGCAGGCTTTGGATCTCGGGGTTTTCAACGATCAGCAGGAAATCGTCGTAGGCGAACTGGTAGCGGACGGTGTTGGCATATACGGCCAGCGCCAGCAGCGCCAGCGCCACCGCAGGCGCCCGCCGGCTATTCCTAATGCTGCCCAATGTTGCCGTCCAGTCCATAGCCTCGCGGAACTGGGCAAGACGCGAATCCAGCGGCATCCGCTCTTGCCTCAGCGGCCGAGCATCTGGCGGGCACGGTGCCGGGCTTCCTCCAGAGCAGCCAGGAAGTCGCGGCCAAGCCCGGCGGCCGGCCCGCGATAGCGGCTGGTGGCGCGGGCCTTTTCCAATGCCAGCAGCGCTTGCTCCGGCTGCTTCAGCGCCAGGTAGGCCTCGGCCAGCATCCGGTAGCTTTCTTTCGGCAACACCGCCCGTTGCGCGGCCTGGCGAAACGCCCCGGCCGCCTCCCGGTAACGCCCCTCCTGCATCTCCAGCAGGCCCAGCCCGTGCCAGGCGCCCGGCGAGGGGCGCAGGGCCAGCGAGTTCTGGTACTCCAGCCGCGCCTCCCGCAGCTTCCCACGATTGTGCCAGACTCGGGCCACGCTCAGGCGCAGGTTGGCGTCCTCGGGAAAGACTCGTTCGGCTTGCTGGTAGGCCTTCAGCGCATCAGCATCGCGGCCCAATTGATGGTAAAGCTCGCCGGCATTGGCCAGGAAATTGTAGCGCTCGACGGAGGAGCCACCGGTCGCAGGAAAGGGCTCGCTGGGACACGGCTGCGCCAGCCGCTCCAACCAGGGCTGATTTTCGGGCCGGGCGCGGACCCACACGCCGGAGACCTCGTCCATGTAAACCAGTCGGAAGCCGGGCGAGGCGCACAGAGCCGCGGGCGACACGCGGTAGCCGCCGTAACGCGCCAGGGAAACCAGCAGAGTGTGGATGCCCCGCCGATCCAGAAACGCCTGCCACTGCGGCGAGTCCGGCGCAGCCAACAGCAGCGCCTGCTGCTCCAGGAAGACGTCGGGCGTGAAGGGCGCGGCGCGCCCGTCAATGTAGACCTGGTACTGCGGCCAGAGCCGCCAGATGGCCCAGCCGCCCAGGTTGTAGTCATTGTAAAGCCGGCCGGGCAGCCGCTCGCGAGCAATAAAATCCAGGGCTCGTTCGGGAAACCACCACGACAGCCCAAGGCCGAACGCGGTGGTGTCGCCGCGGGCAATGTAGCAGCGGCTGGTGAGCAGGTCGGCGGAACGCACCGCCAGCAACGCCGCCAGCGCCAGCCCGACAGCCAAGTGCGCCGCCAGCCGCGGGGCAACCGAGCTGCGGTCTGCTGCCTCGGGCGCGCGGTTGGCGAGGCTAGCGACCCGGACTCCCCCAAACAGCGAAGGCAACACCACTGCCGCCGTGATCGTCAGGAAGGCCTCTGCGCGCGCATAGCGAAGTCCGAGAGAGAGGGCCAAGGCGAGGACCAGGGCCGGGAGCAGCCTGCGCCGCAGCAGAGACACCAACAGGCCGGCCGCGGCCAACGCCGCCAGGATCCAGAAACCGCTGTCCGGGTCGCGGAGGTGCAGCAGTTCGCGCCACCGCCACCAACCCAGCGGCACGCCCGAAGCTTCCCCGATGAAGCCCCGCTGGAACTCCATGTCCTGCCGCACCCGCCAGAGCGAGGCGTAGAGGCGCCAACCCCACGGATTAATCAAGACTGCGGCGGCGCTGGCCGCGGTCCAGATGAGCAGGCGGCGAAGGCGTCGCCAGGGCGCGCGGGCCAGCAGCTCAGCGATCAGAAAGGGCACCAGGAGGAAGAGGCCGAATATGAAGCCCTGGTGCAGGTTTGCCCAGCCAACAAACAGAAACGGAAGCAGATAGAGGCGGTCCGAAAGGCCCAGGTGGAAGCGCCACAGCAGGCTCAACGTGGCCGCAAATAGCAGCGTGCTGAACAGGTCTGCCCGGGCTCCGGTGCGCTCGGCAACCGCCGGGACCGCCAGGGCAATCAGCCACAAGCTGGCCAGACCGAGCGGCGGTGAGCAGGAGCCCCGACCACGCAGGTTGGCCAGCAACAGAAAGGCGGCGGTGGTAACGCAAGCCAGCAGGCCCACCAGCGTCAGCGCAGGGTAGCCTCCCAGGCGGTAGACGCCGTAGAAGAAAACTCCACCCCCCACCGGGTAGACCCATTCCCTGCCTGCGGCCGTGTAGGAGAAAGCATCGTGCCGGGGAATCTGCCCGGTCTCGGCGAGGTAACGGCCGGTGGCCAGTTGCCAGCCCAGATCGAAGTTCTTCAGTTTGTAGCATCCCGCCAAGGCAGCGTAGGCAACGAGCGCCGTCAGCAGGACGAACGACAGAGTTTTGTAGCTGGAAAGCAAGCGAGTCAGCGCCAGACCGTTAGTGCTCAACCCTCGATAGTATACTAACCGTCCCGATGCCCCCTTGGACGGAAGCGCGCTGGCTGAGCATCCGCCGGGGCATCTTCGCTCTGCTTGTGCTGGCAGCTCTCATTTACGCCAACGCCTTGGGCGGCTCCTACATCCTGGACGACGAAGCCCTTTACCTGGACAGCGCCGGCGTGCGCGAGCAGACCATCCGCCTTGCTTTCATCCGGCATCCGTCCGGCTTCTCTTACTACCGCCCGCTGGCGATCCTGGTTCACTCCTGGCTGAGGCAGGTGATGGGGCAGGAACCGGGGGCCCTGCACGGGGTTTCCATGGCCGTGCATGCCGGAGCGGGAATCCTGGTCTTCCTGCTGGCCCTGGAGTGGGCCGAAATCGGGGTGGCCTGGCTGGCCGCCGCGCTGTTTGTGGCACACCCCATTCACGTGGAGGCGGTGGCCTGGATGTCCGGCCTTCCGGAAGCGCTGGGCGGAGCGCTGGTGCTGCTGAGCCTCTGGGCGTTGCTGCGCGCGCGACGCGCCCCGACGGCAGCCGCCTCAGGATGGCTGCTGGCGATCAGCTACGGCGCCGCCTGCGCCGCCTTTCTCACCAAGGAAACGACACTGGCGCTGCCGCTGCTGGCCGCGTTGTTTGTGGGGCGGCGCGCCTGGCCCTTCTTCGGGATTGCCGCCGGGGTTGTGCTGGTGCGGTTCGCTGCCCTGGGTCAGTCGGCTGCCCCGTTGCCCCATCGCAGTCTGCTGGACAACGCGGGCATCGTCGCAGCGGCAGCCTTGCAGTACACGAAGAAGCTCGTCTGGCCCTGGCCGCTGGCGCTCGACTATGATCTGCGGCATTCGGCGGCGGCCTGGCTCGCTTTTGCAGCCGCCCTCGGGTTCGCCATCTGGGCGGCTTACCGGCGCCCGGCCCTGCGCCTGCCGTTGCTGCTGACCGCGGTCCCGCTGCTCCCCGCTCTGGCGGCCAGCCTCGTGCTTCCCGAACTCAGCCGGGCGCAGGATCGCTATGCTTACACGGCGGTTCTGGGGTTGGCGCTACTGGTGGCCCGGGTGGCGCGCGGCCGAACCGGAGTGGCGGCAGCCCTGGCATTGCTGGCCGTTTGGACCGCCCTTTCGGCGGTTGCCATCCGCCACTGGCGCGACCCGGAAACGCTCTGGACCCACACCTTGCGCGTTACCCCCAACTCGAAGAATGCGGTGCTGGGGTTGGGCGAGTGGTATTACATGACGCGCCGCTTGGCCGAGGCAGAACGCGTTTACACCCAGGGCCTGGCCTTCCGGCCGAACGACCCCGATTTGCTGGCGTCGCGCGCCGCCGTGCGCAAAGCCATGGGCGCGTCACCGCTGCCCTCCCCCAGAGCATCAGGCAGCCACTGAGCCCCTGTTGCTGCCAACGCCCGCCTATGGAGACGAGCGGAGTTCTGCGGCCCGCCGGCGCGCCTGCTCGGCCCGATCCAGCCGGCCCTGCGCCTGGTAGAGGTCGGCCAGTTCCAACCAGCGCGCCGGTTGGCTGGGCGTGTGCTCCACCGCCGCCTCCTGAAGCTGGACGGCGCGAGAGAGATCACCCAAACGTCGCCAGGCGCGGGCCTGCCCGACGGCCACCTGCGCGTGGAACTCCTTGCCCAGCGCGGCCGCTTCGTCCCGATACGGATCCCAACGAAGCGCATCGTCGAAGGCGCGCAATGCGTTCCTGGGCTCGCCCATCGCCAGGTAAACCTGCCCCAGGGCCCGGTAGCGGTCGTGCGGCTGCCAGGAGCGCCATGCGGCATTGCGGATGGCCCGCGCCGCCTCGGCCAGCTGGCCAGTGCTTGCATAGAGGCGCCCCAGCGCATACCAGGCGCCATCGGTCTGGCGCAAGCGGATCGAGGCCACATACTCCCGCTCGGCCTCCCGAGTGCGGTTGGTGGCCTGGAACAGTTGCGCCCGGGCCAGGTAGAGATTGGCGTCGTAGGGAAAGAGCCTCTCCGCTCGGGCGAAGGAATCGAGGGCCTCCGCGTCGCGCGCCAGCACGTACTGGACCGAGCCGGCGTTGGCGTAGAAATTGTAGAGTTCGGCGGCGTTGCGCGTGGCCGGCGGCGCCAACTCCGTCCGGCGGCAGTCAATCCCCAGCCGCTCGATCCAGGCCCGGTTTTCCGGGCGGTTGCGGACAAAGATCACCGCCACTTCGTCCAGGTAGACCGGGCGCCAGGCCTGGCTTTCGCAGAACAACCGCAGGGGGATGCTTCCCAGTCCGGCATAACGGGCCACCGAGAAAACCAGGGTGTTGATGTCGCGCTGTCCGGCCTCGCGCTGCCACTCCGGGGATTCCGGGGGCTCCTGCATGAGCGCGCGATGGCGGAAAAACAAGGCGGCGCCGTAGGGAACGGCCCGGCCGTCAATGTAAACCGGGTAGAGCGGGCCGATGCGCCAGGTCAGGTAGCCGCCCAGGTTGTAGTCGTGGAAGACGTTGCCCGGCAGCCGCTCCCGCAGCAGGAACGCCGCCGCCCGTTCCGGGTACCACCAG
>CAYVGN010000177.1:6124-6678 GCA_964451215.1 uncultured Acidobacteriota bacterium | reverse complement strand
CCCTGGGAGTTCGTGGAGCAGAAGGCGTGGGACGCGGTGAACTTCGCTTACGGCGCCAACCCACCGCGCGAGAAGTGGCAGCCGGCGCCGCTGAAGCTGGTCGAGGAGGCCGAGAGGGATTTCCAGGCCTTCGAGCGTTACGTGGAGTACATCCGCTCCCGGCCCGGCGTGAAGTTTGCGACCGGCTCCGACCTGGCCCGGCTGTACGCCGACGCAGCCCGCACCCGCGCCTTCACGCGCGCCGAAGTGCTGGGAATGGCCCGGCAGGCCCGCAGCGAACTCTCCTTCTGGCAGGAGGCGCGGGGCGAGGTCGCGCTTTCCTCGGCCGAGGTCTTTTCCCTCTTGCTGCAGGCCCTCGACCCGCTGGCGGACCGGTTCCAGGCTCAGAGCTGGCTCGGGCCGCGCCACCGTGGCCGCACCACCCGGCGGGCAGAGCTGGCGCGCTGGGAGATCCGCGCGGCCGCCTCCGCCACCCTGGCCTCCGCCCGCTACTCGGGATACATTCCTGGTGAGGTGTGGGTGGGTAGCGAAAGCCTGGCGCCGGAGGACTTCAT
>CAYVGN010000177.1:0-6114 GCA_964451215.1 uncultured Acidobacteriota bacterium | reverse complement strand
TTCACGCGACCGCGACACGATCCCGGTCCCCGCTGCCCTCTTCGCCCCCGCCCGCTACGTCGCCGAGGATTCCGAAAGGCTGTGGGGCTGGCTGATTCACCCTAAAGGGATGCGAGCCCCGAACCTGATGGAACTGGCGCGGCTTCAGAGCTGGACGCTCAAGCCCGCCCTGTTAAGGCCCGCGCTGGAGAAGCGGAGCCGCCCTTAGAACCACGACTGGAGTCAGGTCATCGGCCATCCCAGAGGGGCAGAGAAGCGTGCTGGTCCCTGGTTTCCTCTGCGTGCTCTGCCTCTCTGCGGCTGCGCATACGATTTCCGGGCGTGTGCCGTAAGACCTGGCCGTGTTTGACACAGTTCCAGCGGGGCTGTTAGCATTTCTGCTTGCTTTCCTCCTAGTCGCGCTGTTGGTGGGTGAGGAAACCGGAGAAGGCCTTGGCCAGAATCAGCAGGAAGGAACTGAAGACCGACGAGTTCGCCACCGAGGTCTCGAAGACCTACGAATTCCTGCAGAGGCACCGCGAGGCACTCACCCGCACGGGGGTTGTGGCCGGCGCAATCCTGGTGGTGGCCGCCGGTTTTTACTTCTTTCTCCAGCACCGGCGGGGCCAGGCGGAGGACGAACTCGGCCACGCCATCCGCGTGTACTACGCGCCGCTGGCTGCGGAGTCGGGCCCCGAGCAAGACCTGAAGTTCGCCGACGAGAAAGCGCGCTACCAGCAGGCGGAGAAGGAGTTTGCCGCGATTGCGGACAAATACTCCTGGCTGCGGCCGGGGCTGATTGCCCGCTACTATCTCGGCCTGGCCAAAGCAAGGCTGGGGAAGAGCCAGGAGGCGATCCGCACGCTGGAGGCGGTGGCCGCGAAGGGCGACGACCGCTACTCACCCCTGGCCCGGTTTGCACTGGCAGGCCTCTATACGGAGATGGGGAAGGCGGACCAAGCACAGAAGATCTATCGCCAGCTTGCCGACCAGCCCTCCCCCAGCGTGCCCAAGGAAGCTGCCCTGCTGGCGCTGGCTGAGAGCCTGAGCCAGAGCAAGCCCGCGGAAGCCCAGAAGATTTACCAGGACATCAAGAAGCAGGCGGAGAAAGGCAGCGCGGCCGGGGAGTTGGCTGACCAGCGCCTGGCCGAGCTGAAGAAGCAATAGGCATCGCGGGCTCCGGCAGGGAGTGTGGAGTGCTGAGTACTGAGCGCTGAAAAGGGGGCCAACGTGCTCAGCACTCAGCACCCAGGACTGGGCACTGGTGAACAACGCTCGGCAATGGCAGGACCTGGACCGGCCACGCCCCAGCAGCCCGGCGCCTTACGCGTTTCGCGTCCAGCAGAGCCGGGGGCGGCGCTACCCGGAGGCTCCCCACCGCTATCGGGACGACTTCCAGCGAGACCGCGACCGCATCATCCACTGCCGCGCCTTTCGCCGCCTGGAGAACAAGACCCAGGTCTTCACCACCCGCTACTCGGACCACTTCCGCAATCGGCTCACCCACACCATCGAGGTGGCCCAGATCGCCCGCACGGTGGGGACGGCGCTGGGCCTGAACGTGGACCTGTGCGAGGCGCTGGCCCTGGCCCACGACATCGGCCACCCGCCCTTCTCCCACTCCGGGGAGAAGATGCTGGACGAAGTGATGCGCGGCTTCGGCGAGCGCTTCGAGCACAACCTGCACGCCCTGCGCATCGTCGAGCGCTTCGAGCAACGCTACGCCGCCTTCCCCGGCCTGAACCTGACCTTCGAAGCCCGGGAGGGCCTCATCAAGCACTCCCGCGACTATTCGCCGACCGAGTTTCCCGAGCTTTCCGAGTACCTGCTGGAGCAGCAGCCCCCGCTGGAAGCCCAGCTCATCGACCTGGCCGACGAGATCGCCTACAACACCGCCGACCTGGATGACGGTTACGAGGCGGGCCTGCTGGAGTTGGACGCCGTCCGCGCCGAGGTGGCCCTGTTCGAGGAGCACTACGCGCTGGTGGAACAGGCCTACCCCAGGGCGCTTCCCAGGCTGAGATTCAACGAGTCGCTGAAGCGGGTGCTGGATACGCTGGCCAGCGACCTCATCGAGAACTGCCGCGCCACCCTGGAGCGGGAACGCATCGGCTCGGTGGAGGAGGTGCGCAATGCTCCCCTCCGCCTGGTTTCCTTCAGCCCCCAACGGGCCCGCCAGAACCGCGACCTGAAATCCTTCCTCTACCGCCGCCTCTACGACCATCCCTCGCTGCTCCCGGAGCGGGAGCGCGGCGGCGAGATGCTGGCCCAACTGTTCCGGCTCTACCTGGAGCGGCCCGCCTGCCTCCCCGCTTCCCACCAGGCTCGGGCCGAGCGGGAGCCGCTCTACCGCGTGGTCTGCGACTACATCGCCGGCATGACCGACACCTTCCTCCAGCGCCAGTTCCGCGAACTCTGCGGCCAGGCCTTGGAAACACAACCCGATACCAGGAGCTAGCCCTGTGACCGGCTAATCCCGTTCTTGTCGGCACGAGGTAGCGCCGCCTTCCAGGCGGCAATTGCCGAAGCCGGCCCCGCAGAGCGGGGCCGGCGCTACCCGAAAGCGCACTTTTCTTGCCGGTCAAGGAACTAGTGCCGTGACCGCCTGATTTCTACCCGATGACGCCCTCTATCCCTGTGTGCGCGTAGTCTTCACGACCGTACTCAAGGGAAGAAACTAGGCGGTCACGGTACTAGCCCTGCTACTCCAGCCGCACCAACTGCGCCACCGCCTCGCCGGTTGCCTGGTAAAACCTGCGTACCAGGCGGGGCCGCTTGCCGGCCTTGACCAGGGCCCGCTCGAACACCGTCTTCGTCGCCGGAAAAACCATGAAACGCTCGGTATGAAATAGGAAGAGCGTGTTGGGTCGGGAGAGGAGCGGCAGCAGTTTTTCGATCTGGATGGACTGCTCTGCGGGCCCCCAAGCGACCTCGGTGTAATAATCGTTTTGGCGCACGCCGTCGTCGGTGAGCAGCAGCAGGGGATTGCTGAATCCCCAGTCCATGTTCACCAGGAGCAACGGGCGATTGGCTTTCAGGTAAGCGGCGATGTCGTAGATGGCATCGGTCCAGATGCCCGTGCCGCGAACCCGGCGGAAGGCGGAAAGCTGGCGGGCATCGTAGCCAAGTTGGGTCAGCACCACGGCCGCCAGCGCTACAGCCAGGCCGCGGCGCACCACCCAGGCCGCGGCCACCGGCAACCGAGACGCGCCCCCCCACAACCAAACGCCCGCCGCGGCCAGGGCCAGATGCGGAAACGGGTATATCAGCGTCGTGTGATGGGGCCCCCCGGCGCCCCGCGTCAGGAACACCGCGGCCCAGAGAGCCAGCGTCAACACCAAGGGAAAAAGAACAGCCCGCTGCCGGCGCCACACTGCCGCCGCACCCACCAGCAGCGTGCCTCCCAACGCCCAGGGGAATAGTGTTCCCGGCTCGGGAGCGAACCAGCCCAGCGCGTCCAGGAATCGCTGGCTGGCGTCATCCACCGTTGCCACTTCGCCCCCGTTCAATCAGCTCGCCACCCATCGCGGTATACAGGTAGCGCCCGTTCAGCGTCAGGCGGAAGTTGGCCCACTTGTTGGTCCACCTCTCGGCGTCGAACGGCTCCCACTGGATGAACCCTCGCGTCCCGCTATCCGCGGCACGCACGTTGAAAACCGGCAGGGGCAGCGACCCCAGGCAAAGGAAAAGCAGAAACACGGCAGCCGGATAGGGCCGCAGCCGCCGCAGGATTTCCCTCGGGAAGAGAACCAGCAGCGTGGCCGCCAGCGCCAGCAGACACCAGGCGAAGGTAGCTTTATCCCAGAGCGCGAGGCCGAGGCAAAGGCCCGAGGCCGCCAGCCGGCTGTGCGCGCGAGCGGGCCGCGCCCGGTCCAGCAGCCAGGAGGTTCCCGCCAGGATCCCGACCAGCAGCAGCAGACGCTGGAGCACGACCGGGCCGGAGTCGATGCGGGAACTGATGATGTAGACCGGGTCGGTGGCTGCCAGCAGCAACGCCACCAGCGCTGTCGGACCCGAGTACAGGCGCCGCACCCAGCAGTAGAACAGCGCCAGTATCACCCCGCCCAGCAGCGCCGCGGGGATTCGCACCGTGTACATCGAACGGTTCACGGCGAAGAACAGCGACCACAGCCAACCCTTCAGCGCGCCGTTGTAGGACCCCACCATGGTTACGATGTTGCTGTGGAAGATCCGGAAGTGGTCCACGTAGAAACTGATGGGCGAGTACCGGTACCAGACAGCGATGAACAGAACTTCGTCGGCGTCGGGACCGGGCAGGGAAATCCAGGCCAGGCTGAAAAAGAGGTAGGCGGCCAGGACCGCCACCACCATCACGGCCACCGCGTGTTTGCGATCTATGGCCACCTTGTCACGAACCGGCCGCCCGGCGAAAGCCGAACCCTGCAACCCCTGCTCGACGCGCCAACGGCTCCCCGCTTCGCAGGTAGAAGGTACGCGCCATACGAGCCCGGTCCTGGCTCAGAGCCAACGTTCGCTCAGACACTACAGCCTGGAGAGACACAGCGTTCGGGGACATGATAAGCAGGCGCCACCCGAGGCGCAAGCAGAAGGCGTGGCTACGGGGAAGCGGGACCGCCAGCGTTGCAGCTTGTTCTGGTTCTGGATCCGACAGGCGCGGAAAGCCGGCCGGGAGCAGGGCGGGTTTCTCTGCCGGTGACCGTTGCCGAACTAAGAGAGCAGCTCTCTTAGCTACCCAGTGCGTGCTTGCGAAGAGCGGCGCAAGACGACTTCACGTCCACCAGCGTGTCATTGCGAGGGCCGCCGATCCCGCCACGCGGGATGCTTGCCCAGCAAGTGGCTGCAGTTGAACAGCATCCCGCTGGGCGGGATCGCTTCGCTGGAATGACACTGGAACGGCTTTTTCAGCAACTTGCTAACGCGAACGGGAGGCCACATCTGGTTCTTGCAGGTCGCCCGCCTTCGGCAGGAAGTTCTCCATCCCCCAAACTTCGGCCTCGTAGCCGAGCGTGCCAGCCGCGCGCGCCTGCTGTCGCTATGCCCTTTGCCCTTGGGTGCGTACTCAGCTCATGGGGATGGTGGAAGTGCAGATGGAGATTGGCAATCCCGAGCAGGTGGACCGGCGCACTGCGGTGACGTTGCTGGCCGACACCGGCGCTACCTACAGTCTGATTCCGCGCGGGGTTCTCCAGCAGGTCGGCATCAGGCCCATGGAGCGCGGGGAGTTCGAGCTTGCCGACGGCCGGCGTATCCAGCGGGAGATTGGAGAGGCAGTTTTCTTCTGCAATAACAAGCGCGGCACTTCGAAAGTGATTTTCGGCGACGACTCCGATGCGGCGGTCCTGGGGCTGGTAGCGCTGGAATCCCTAGCCCTGGAAGTGGACCCCCACAGCAAACAACTCCGTCCTGCCAAGTTGATCCTATATTATTGCTCTCTGCTTAATCAGCCCTACATGAATTCGGTACCTTTTCTCTAGCCCAGGCTTTCAGGCCTGGGTGCGTGATAGCAAACCCATCTCCTCGAGCCCGCCTCGGCGCGCGCTACATTCACCCCGTTGCACACGCCGCAAGCCCGGGGGCAGGCACAAGGCCCTGCCCCTACGACAACCTCGTAGGGGCGACCCTGGTGGTCGCCCGACGTGCGCATCCACAATGTGCTTCACCATGGCCAGCCCGATGCCGGTCCCTTTGAGGCCCACGGCTGCGGCGGCGGCCCCGCTGGAGACGCGCCTCTACCGGCTCAGCTACGCCTGGGCCGCCGCCATGGCCGCCATCCTGCAGAAGTTTCTCTCGCCCCGCGGCTCGATCCTCACCGACGCACGCACCAACACCCTGATCATCACCGACGTCCCAACGGTTCTTGAAGGCATCCCCGCGCCACCCGCCGAGACCGAGCGCAGGTAACTCCGTTTCCTCGCCGTTTCCCCTTGGGTTCAGGCGGTGGCCAAGGCCGGTGCCCGGAAGCAGAGGCGAACCCCACTTCAGCGGCGAACGTCAGCTCCGTATCACGGCTGTGTCACGGCTGGGTCACGCCAGTCCGGGCTGGGCATTCGTAATGCCTGCTGCCCCGCCGATGCTGCGGGACCATCGCAGTCGTCCGCCTCAGCGGACGGCTCCGATGCGGCGGCTTCTTACGGTTTCTGAGCGGTCGTTGTG
>CAYVGN010000176.1:0-6737 GCA_964451215.1 uncultured Acidobacteriota bacterium | reverse complement strand
CCTCCACCTCCTCGACCAGCCTAGCCAGTTCGCGGCTTTCCTGCCGCTCAGTCTCTGTCTCCAGCACCGCGAAGATGCGGTCGAAGCGCTCCAGCAGGTCGAGGGCCGCGGTGGCATTGCCGGCCGCCAGCGCCCCGGCGTCGGCCCGCGTGTTCAGTTCCCGCACCGCTTCAAACACCACGCCCAGCGCGGCGGCGGTGTTCAAGCTGTCGTCCAGGGCGGCCTCGAAGTCGGCGCCGGCGCGGCGCAGCAAGTCGGCTGCCTGTTCGTCCTCCCCTGGCGGGAAGCCCTCGGTGCGCAAGCGCAGCCGGAAGTTGCGCAGCCGGTCAATCGAAGACGCCGCCTGCCGGAGGCCGTCGAAGGTGAAGTTCAGCATCTTCCGGTAGGGAACGGAGGCCAGCAGGTAGCGGACGGCATCCGGGCCGTAGCCCTGGTTCAGCAGGTCGCGCAGGGTGTAATAGTTGCCGAGCGACTTCGACATCTTCTTGCCGTCCACGATCAGGTGCTCGCAGTGCAGCCAGAAGCGCACGAACGGCTTGCCGCTGGCGCCTTCCGATTGGGCGATCTCGTTCTCGTGGTGCGGGAAGACCAGGTCGCTGCCGCCGGTGTGGATGTCGAAGGTCTCGCCCAGGTACTTCATGGACATGGCCGAGCACTCGATGTGCCAGCCCGGACGGCCCTGACCCAGCGCCGTGTCCCAGTGCGGCTCCCCTTCCTTAGCCGCTTTCCAAAGTGCGAAGTCGCGGGGGTGCTCCTTCTCGTACTCCTCGACGTCCACCCGCGCCCCGGGCAGGATCCCGGAGAGGTCAATCTTCGACAGCTTCCCGTACCCGGGGAAAGCCGCCAGGCGGAAGTAAACGGAGCCCTCGCTGCGGTAGGTCAGCCCCCGGGTCTCCAGTTTCTGGATCAGCTCCACCATTTCCGGGATGTGCTCGGTGGCCCGCACCGTCAACTCCGGCTTCTCCAGGCGGAGTTTGTTGGTGTCCTCGAAAAAGGCGCGCGTGAATCGGTCGGTGTACTCGCGCAGGCTGGCGCCGGCGGCTTTGGCGTTGCGGATGGTCTTGTCGTCCACGTCGGTGATGTTCATCACGTGGCGCAACTGGCAGCCCTTGAACTTCAGGAAACGACGCAGGATGTCCTGGAAGACAAAGGTGCGGTAGTTGCCGATGTGCGCGTAGTCATAGACGGTCGGCCCGCAGGTGTACATGCGCACCAGGTTGTCCTCAAGGGGAGCAAACTCTTCCTCGCGGCCGGTCAGCGTGTTGAGAAGCCGCAACGCCATAGAACAACGCCATTTTATCACGCTGACCTGAGGGGGCAGGTTGCAGCGGGGGGTGGCGCGCAGCCGCTCTGGCTTGTCGCCTGCCGGCTACCACCTTTTCTCGGCCGTGAAATAGCTGGTCCAAAGGACGAGGTTGCCGACAGCGTACTTCCAGCCGCAGGGCTTTAACAGCTCCTTCAGTGGCAGGCGGAAACGGCGTCGCAGGCGCGAAGCGCGCACAATTTCAAAATGCCTGCGCAGCAGGCGGGCAACGCCCTGGTGCGTCCAGTGGTGAAGGTGCAGGCGGTCGGCCCAGAGCAGCGGCAGCGCCCAGGCCGGAAAGCTGTGGACCATAGCGAGCAGCGTTCCGCCCGGGCGCAGCACGCGGCCCATTTCCGCCAGCCCTGCCTCCGGGTCGCGCAGGTGGTCGAGTGCGTTGAAACAAATGCAGATATCCATGCTCGCCGAGGCCAGCGGCAGGGCTTCTCCGGCCGCTGCCAGCGACAGTTGCGGTTCTGCCAACTCCATCCGCTCTCGATATTGAACTAACAACGGATCGGCCCGGACCCGCAGCGCCGCTTCCGGCAAGAAATGCACCAGCCCCACCGGCCCACAGCCAACCTCCAGTACCCGGCGATGGGCGAAGGCATCCGGAGAGAGGGCGAACTTTAGCCGCTCGCCGGCCCAGTAGCTTTCCAGGTGCAGTCCGCGGTAGGCAGGCAGTTCCCGCCAGCGTTCCCAGAAGGCGAGTTCGTGTCGCTGAGCTTGGCGCCAGCGTTTCTCAGAAACGGGTCCGGGCATGCGGTCCCCAACAGGACGCGGGGATGTTTGTGTGCGTTGTGCCTGTCCGGCTCATTCCGGATTCGTTGCCGGAGCGGGGCTCGGACGGGCCGATTCCCGCCAGAGCACCACCGTCCGCCGGGGCCCATCGAGGCGGTAAGAGGTGCCGCGCCAGGTGATCGTGCGGGTCAGTCCGGCCAGGACGAAGTTGTAAAGCATCAGGAACGGGATCAACGGGGCCAGCAGAACAAAGGCCCAGCCGAAGGAGCGGATTTCCCTGCGGCGCTCGGGCTGGGCTGTGCAGGCGCCGGCAACACGGGCGGCGCCCGTGGCTGCGCCCGTCGCCGCAATCCCGGCCAGCAACAGTGTCGAGGGCAGGGCAGGCAGGCTGGCAGCTAGCGCCGCCGTCGCCAGGCAATAAAGGCCGTGGGCCGCCAGCCCCAGCTTCCACAACCCCGGCGCGTAGACGCGGGTGATAATGATTTGCCGGGTGGTCCAGGAAAGCAGTTCACGCCAGCCACAGTCCCCATAATTTGGGACCAGGCAGGCGGGGACAAAGCGAATCTTCAGGCTCGCTCCCCGCAACGCGGTGGACAGGGTGTAGTCGTCGCTGACGCTTCCCCGCCAGCGCTCCTCCATCCTCAGCCGCTCAAATGTCTCCCGGCGCAGGGCCATGGATCCGCCCCAGCAGAAGTTGCTGCGAGGGTGGCCCAGCAGCGAGGTGATAAACGAATTCCACACCGCGCGGAGCAGGGAAGGGAGCCAGGTTCTTGTCCCTGGGTCGGGCCGTGGCATGTGCCACCGATAGCCCGTCGTTGCTCCCACTTCCGCCTCCGGCTGCGCCAGCGGCCGGACCAGCTCGCGCAGCCACTGTGGGCCCGGCCGGCCGTCGGAATCGGCGAAGGCCAGCACCCGGCTGGCAGGTCGCACCTGGCCGACTGCCTCCCGCAGCTTCGCCACCTTGCCGCCTTCATCCGGACGTGGAGCGGCGTGGAGCAGGCGGGCGCCGGGGATGTGGGCCGCGACGCCCGAAGCCGGATCATCCTCGCCCGGGGTCACAAGAATCAGCTCATAATCCGGGTAGTCCTGGTTCCGATAGGCGAGCAGGTTCTCCTCCAGGCCCGGCTCCTGTCAGCGGCAGGGCACGATGAGGCTGAGCGGTGGGCTGAACTCGGGCCGGCCCTGGGGCGCCGTCTCGCGGCGAACAAATGCCAGCCAGTACCGCGCGGCCAGCAGCAAGAGCAGGTTCTGCGCCAGCACCAGCAACCCCAGCGCCCAAGCCACCGCCCGATTATGCCACGGCGGGCAGCGGCAGGCATCCCGCTCGGCGGGATCGGGCCGTAAGGGACGGCTGCCCTACTTGCTCCTTGTATTCGGCCGCGGCGCGGGAGTAGTATCTAACTCCCGAGGGTCTTCGGAGCTTCTGTCGTTGTCCTTCCGCGCCCTTGGTTTCCGCCGGGAACCACGATTTCGAGGCGAGCCGCCTGATTCGATGATGTTTACTCGCCGCCGCAGGGTGTTAGGGCTGGGACTGGCGCTCAGTGACCTGGCGGTCACCGCCATCGCCTTTGAACTCGCTTACATCCTCCGGCAACACCTGCCCGAACTGCGGCTCTTCTTTCTGGAGCGCGGGGTTTTCGTCACCGCGCTGGCCAGCGTGCTGGCCATCTGGTGGCTGGTAGGGGCGGGGCTGGGCATTTACCGGCGCCCGGAGTTGTTCGACGCCCCCCGCGTCGTCCGCGATACCATCCGGCAAGCCCTGCTCGCGACGGCGGTGCTGACGGGCTGGCTGTACTTGCTGAAGCTGGGCCACGTCAGCCGCTTGTTCATCCTGCTGTTCGCTTTCATCAACACCCTGTTGCTGCTGGTCTGCCGGCTCTCGACGCGCTCGCTGCGCCGCCTGTGGCGGCAGGACCCGAGCGCCGTGCGCTATTACGTCATCGTGGGGACGGGGCCCAGCGCACTGGACATCGCCCGGCTGATCGAGGCAAACCAGGACCTGGGCAACCAGATCTTGGCCTTCGTGCGAGAGCGGCCGGCCAACGGCTCCACGCCTGAGAGCGCCGAACCTGTTGTGCTGGAGGCCCCGGACCTCCAAGGTTCCTACCCCGTACGCGAACTACAGGACCTGCCGCGCACCCTCGAGGAGCACGTGGTTGACGAGATCATTTTCGCTGTCTCCAAGCACGACCTGGAGCAGATGGAGGAGATTTTCCTGTCCTGTGAGGAGGAAGGGGTGAAGGTCCGGGTGCTGTTGAACTTCTTCCCCCACGTCTCCTCCGATATCTACCTGGAGAAGCTGCAGACGCTGCCGCTGCTGACTTTCTCCACCGCACCGGAGAACGAGTATCTGCTGTTCTTAAAGCGGGCCCTCGACCTGGTTCTGGCCGCGGTGCTGCTGGTGGCAGCCGCTCCGCTGATTGTGGCCGTAGGCCTGGCGATCAAGCTTACTTCTCCCGGGCCGGTCATCTTCTCGCAGGTGCGCTGCGGGTTGAGCGGGCGCCGCTTCCGCCTGTACAAGTTCCGCTCGATGTACAAGGACGCGCCGGCGCGCCGGGCGGAGGTCGAGTACCTGAACGAGATGGATGGCCCGGTCTTCAAGTGCTCGCACGACCCGCGCGTCACGGCCATCGGCCGGATTCTGCGCAAGTTCTCCGTGGATGAGTGGCCGCAACTGTTCAACATCCTGAAGGGCGACATGTCCTTCGTGGGCCCGCGTCCCCCGTTGCCCGAAGAGGTGCAGCATTACGAACGGTGGCAACGCCGCCGCCTGCGCATGAAACCCGGCCTAACCTGCCTGTGGGCCCTGGAGGGCCGCAATAAGCTGGACTTCCTGAGCTGGATGCGGCTCGACCTCCACTACATTGATCACTGGAGCCTGCTGCTCGACCTGAAGATCCTGCTCCGCAGCATCCCCCACGTCCTCTCCGGCAGAGGCATCTAACCGCATCCCAATTGCGGGACGCAGCACCCGGCCTCGGGCCGGGCCCTGGCTCCTGCCTGGCGGAACCGGCCGGGCGCCTCGGGACTTTCGACATTGAACGTTGGACTTCGCAGTTGCGGCATCCCTATGATGAACTGTGCGCTCCGACTGCACGGCGATCCTGATCCTGGCGATTGACACAACCACAGAGCATGGCAGCCTGGCGCTGGCCCGCGGCGCAGACCTGCTCCAGTGCCGAGAAGTGCAGGCGCCGCAAGCCTTCTCCCGGGTCCTGTTCAGAGAGATCCAAAGCCTGCTGGAGCGCCACCGCCTGGCGCTTAAGGACATTGACCTCTATGCCGCAGCCGCCGGGCCAGGTTCTTTTACCGGCGTGCGGGTGGGACTGGCGTCGGTCAAGGGTCTGGCGGTGGCGCACGGAAGGAAAGTGGTTCCCGTCTCCAACCTGGCCGCCACTGCCTGGCAGGCGCCGCCCGGCCCGCGCATCCTGATCCCGGTGCTGGACGCTCGCCGCAAGGAAGTCTATGCCGGGGTCTACGAGCGCGTGGCCAACCCGGAGGCCGAAGGCCCATTGCGGCCGCTGATGGAAGAAACGGTGGGGAGTCCGGCGGCGCTCGAGGAGCGTCTGTCGGGGCTGGACCTTCCCCTGGCCGACACGGCCTATTGCGGCCCCGACGTGGATCGGCTGCCCCTGGCCCGTTTCCCCCGCCTGCTGACCGCCAGGGCCCTGGCGCCGGCCGTCGCGGAGCTGGCGTGGATTGCCTGCCGTCGCGGCCAGGTGCTGGGCCCGGAGGCAGTTGATGCCAACTATATCCGCCGCTCCGACGCCGAAATCTTCTTCCGCGAGCCTGGAAAGACCCGATGAGTTCTGGCGGCGGCTCTGTATACCCAGGGCGGCAGCGCCGTCAAGCCGCCGTCGGTCGCAGACAGAACCCCATGATCATCCGGCCCATGCGAGCCGGGGAAGGAAAGCTGGCAGCGGAGGTGTCGGCGGCCAGTGAGACGGCGGCGCGGTGGTCCGCCGCCGATTATGAGAGCTTGCCGAACCAAGGCGGCACCCGCTTTTGCCTGCTGGGTGAGGAACCGCCAGGCCAGGTCGCCGGGCTGGTGGCCGCTTGCGCCCTGGCCCCCGAAGGCGAAATCCTTGATCTGGCGGTTATCCCAGAAAAGCAGCAGGCGGGGCTGGGCGGCGCGTTGCTGGCGGCGGCGATCGAACGATTGGCCGCAGCGGGTGTGAGAAATATCTGGCTGGAGGTTCGCCAGTCCAGCCAGGCCGCCATCGCCTTCTACCTGCACCACGGGTTTCAGGTGGAAGGCCGCCGGCCCGGCTACTACCAGTCACCTCCCGAAGATGCGCTCATCTTGGGCTTGAGGCTGGAGGCCTCCGCTCTCCAGACCAGCACGGGGCTGAAAAATCCTGCCTGCCTGTCATGACACAGGCGCCGCTTTTTCAGCGCCCTGCGCGTCCCGCTGAGTTGCTTGAATCGGGTGTGCTTTGGTGCTAGCTTGGCAGTACCCTTGCTAGCGGAGGTCCCTTATGGCTCTTGGCCCTCAGGATCTGAAGCAGCACCTGATGGCAACTAACGAGGAATTCCGGAAGCTCGCCGATCAACACCACGCTTACGACCAGCAACTTCAGCAATTGGCCAACAGAACGTATCTCAGTGAGCAGGAGAAGCTCGAGGAAGTAAAGCTGAAGAAGTTGAAACTCCGACTCAAGGACGAGATGGAACGGATCATCCAACAGTACAAGAA
>CAYVGN010000175.1:0-6762 GCA_964451215.1 uncultured Acidobacteriota bacterium | reverse complement strand
TGCTTTGCTTCGGATTCAATAACTTGCAGGCCAGAGGCCTGCGCTCCCAGGCAAGGCTAGCCCCTCAAGTAAGTGACATTCGGACTGAAGCCGGGCCCTACGAAGGAACTTATCTGCGCAGCCGCTCGGCCTGCTCAAAGGCCTGGATGGCTTCAGTGGTGCGCCCTAACCTGAGGAAAACCGAGCCGGCGTCGGCGTAGTAGTTGTGGAGGATGGCCTTGTTGCGGGTGGAGGGCGGAGCGAGCCGGACCGTGGCGCAGTCCACCTGGAGGCGGCTAAGCCAGGGGGCGTTTTCTTCCCGGTTGCGGACGAACACGGCCGACACTTCGTCCAAATAGACCGGGCGCCAGGAGTGGCTTTGGCAGAAGCACTCCAGCGCGCCTCCCACCCCGCCGTAGCGGGCGATGCCCAGCATCACCGTGCGGATGCCCCAGCGGTCGGCCTCCCGCTGCCATTCCATCGAATCGGGCGACTCGGCCAGCAGGCGGCCGCTGCGCAGCAACAGGTCGGCGCCGAAGGGGATCGCCCGCCCGTCAATGTAGACCGGGTAGTGGGGCCAGAGCCGCCACGTCAGGTAGCCGCCGATGGCATAGTCATTGAACAGGCGCCCGGGCAGCCGCTCGCGGAGCAGGAAGGCGCAGGCGCGCTCCGGGTACCAGCGGGAAGCCCCCGTCCCGAACACCGCGATTTCCCCCTCCGACAGGTAGTAGCGGTTGGAAACCAGGTCGGCGACGCGGATGCCGGCGAGGAAAACAAGCGCGCCCAACAGGGCGAAGCCGGCCATTTTGGACTTCGGACTTTGGACTTTAGGCTCAAACAGGGGGCCGGCTGCGACCACGACCACCGCAGCGAACACCGCCTGGAAACGGACGTGGCGAAAGGCGAGGAGGGCGGCGGCCAGCAGGAGCACGGTCCCTGCCTGCTTTCGCCGCGCGGCCAGCACCACGGCTACGAGCGCGGCGGCCAGCAGCCACCAGTAGGCGCTCATGGGACTGCGCCAAGCGAGCGCACCCCGTATCCCGGCCAGCGAAAGCGGGACGCGCGCCGCCCATTCGCTGATCTGCTCCGCCACCGATCGCAGGATGCGCTCCTGCAGCGCCAGAGTCAGGTAGATGCGCGGCCCCCAGGGGTTGAGCAGGCTGGCGGCCGCGGCGACCGCCAGCCAGGGCGCGGCGCGCCTCAGGCGGCTCAGGGGTTCGGCGGCCGGCACCTGGGCCTTGTTCCCCGCCTCCCAAGGCTGGGTCGGCACTCGCCACGGCGGGCTTGCCGCGCCCGCAGGCCTGGAACCAACCAACGCTTGCGCCAGTTCCACACCCGCGTAAGCGGCGAGCAACGCGATTCCGCCGATGAACCCGACGTGCAGGTTCACCCACGCGACCATGAGGACCGGCAGCAGCCACAGCGCAGCTCGGCCCCTGCGGTGATGTTCCCAGAGCAGGCTCAGGACTGAGGCAAACAGGAGGGGGGTAAACATGCCGGCGCGTGGCAGCGTGTGGTAGCCCATGGCCGGAACCGCAATCACCGCCAGCGCGGCGGTGCCGATCCCGCCGTGGCGCAGCAGCACCGCCACGGTGCCCGTGCAGGTGGCCACACCCAGCCAGGTCAGCGCCGCGAATCCGCCGAGCCGGTAAGCGGCGTAAAAGATCAGTTCTGCAAGCGGCGGGTAGATCCATTCATTCGCGGCCGCAGTATAGGAGAAGACGGCGCGGCGGGGGACCTCGCGCTGCTCGACCATGTAGCGCCCGGCGGCCAGTTGCCAGCCAATGTCGGTGTCCACCACGGTGCGGATGTTCACCACGGCCGCATAGAGCAGGGCCAGCGTGGCCAGCGCCAGAAACAGGGGCCGGGAAGCATCCTTACCGGAACCTGCCGGGCGCAGAGGTGCAGCTCCAATTTCTCTGTGTTCTCCGTGCCCCGGTGGCGATTTGTCAGCTTCCAAGGTCGAGGACGACAACGGTATCGAAGGGATCGCGGTTGCGGGGCAGCTTCAGGAGCAGGCCCACGTCCAGTTCCGCTGTCTCCACCCGGCTGCCGTCAGCCAGCAGCCGCGCGGCGGTGACCTTGGCCGGCAGCTTCGGCAGGAGGAGCCCGTCGTCGGGCCAGTCCAGGACGTGCACGTAGACGTGCCGGCCCTTGCGCGTGGTGACGCCCCAGGGGCGCGGCGTGATGGGCCCGCCGCGGGTCCCGTAGACGCTCTCGCCGTTGCTCTTCAGCCACTGGCCCATTTCCCGCAGCCGCTCCACGAACTCCGGCTGGATCTTCCCGTTGGGCATGGGGCCGACGTTGAGAAGGAAGTTGGCGTTGTGGCCGGCGGCCCGCACCAGGTAGTGCACGAGTTCCCGCGCGCTCTTGTAGCGCTGGTCGTTCTTGTTGTAGCCCCAGGAGCGGTTGATGGTGTCGCAGGTTTCCAGCGGCAGGCTGCCCACTTCCGACTCCACGTTGAACGCCGCCGTCTTTTGCCCGGGCAGGTCCCTCTCGAACATCTGGAAGTCTTCGCCGTCAAACGGCCGCCGGTGGTGGTTGGCGCCGATAAGCGCCGCCGGCTGGAGCCGGTGGATCAGGCCGTAGGTCCTCTCCAGGCGCCACTCGGCTTCGGGCTTGTCCCACCAGCCATCGAACCAGATGCCGCCCAGCGCGCCGTAGCCGGTGAGCAGTTCGCTCAACTGCGCGTCCATGAAATCCAGGTAGCGGTACCACTCCCCTCTTTCGGCTCGCCCCGCCGTGCGCCCGGTCCGGCCGCGCGGGTAGTAATCGGGATGATGCCAGTCGAGCTGCGAGTAATAGAAGAACAGTTTCAGCCCCTGCCGGCGGCACTCCTGGGCCAGCATCTGCAGCACGTCCTTCTTGTAGGGCGTGCGGTCCACGATGTTCCAGTCGCTCTGGCGCGTGTGGAACATGGCGAAGCCGTCGTGGTGCTTGCTGGTGATGGTGATGTAGCGCATGCCGGCGGCCTTGGCCAGCGCCACCCACTCGGCCGGGTCGAACTCGGTGGGGTTGAACTGCGGGGCCAGCTTTTCGTATTCGCCGATCGTGGTCCTGCGGTTGTTCATTACCCATTCGCCGTCGCCCAGGACGCTGTAAACGCCCCAGTGGATGAACAGGCCGAACTTGGCGTCCTGGAACCACTCTCGGGCGGCGAGGTTTTCCGGCGAGGGGCGATATTGAGCAGCGGCTGGCCCGGCCGACAAGGCCAAAAGAGCGAGAGAGAAAACTAACATGCGGCGCATGCCCGCAGTTCTACCTCACTGCTCCGGGCTTTGCAAGATGGTGGTTTGCCGGTGCTTTGGCCGGCTGAAAAAGTGCGATTCTACAGGAACGTGGTGAGCTTGCGTTGGGCGGCCATGTCTTCGTCGAGCGGGACGGTGGGGCCGTACTCCAGCCCCGCGAAGCCGCTGTAGCCGGTCTCCAGGATGGCCCGAAACACGTTGCGGTAGTTGATCTCGCCGCTGCCGGGCTGGTGCCGGCCCGGATGGTCGCCGATGTGGAAATGGCCGATCCGCTCGATGTTCTTCTTGATGTTCGGGATCAGGTTCCCTTCCATGACCTGCACGTGGTAGATGTCGAACAGCAGCTTGACGCCGGGGCTGGCAACCCGGTCCACCATCTGCGCCCCGTCCCTCACGTAGCAAAGGAAGTAGCCGGGGTGGTTCACGTAGGTGTTCAGGATCTCCACGACGGCGGTCATCCCGCTGCGCTCCAGCAGCGGAGCCGCGGCCTTCAGGCCGGCCACGCAACTGTCCATCATGGCCTCCCGTGACAGGCCGGGCACCTCGTCGCCGGTCAGCACCACCAGCCGCTTCGAGTTCACTTTTTTCGCCGCCTCCATTGAGAGGTTCAGCTCGCTCAAGAAGGCGTCGCGCTCCTTGGGATTGGTCAGGCTGCAGCCGGGCGCTTTCACGCCCTTGTTGGCGACCAGGGACACGCACTCGAACCTGTGCTTTTTCATCTCGGCGGCGATGCTGTCGAGCAGCGCCGGGTCGCGCCAGTTGAACATCTCGAAGCCGTCGAAGTCGTGCTTCTCCAGCAGGGCAAAGGCCTCCGGCACGGTTGCCTTGCGGAACATGCCCCAGGTGATGGAAAGGCGAAGCCGGTTGGCCGCCGGCGGATGCGCCGCTCGGGTCGCCGTGGCGACCGCCGGGGGCAGCATGCCGGCGGGTCCGCCGCCAACCACGGCTCCCGCCCCCACCGCCGCGCTCTTCAAGAACGCTCTGCGATCCATAGCTCCTCCTGCCCGGTTAATCTACTGTGCGGTTGGGCATAAGGCAAGCGGCAGCCGGCGGTCGGCAACAGGCACGCGGCGCGGGCAGCAGGCAGCCAGCAGGCAGTGGGAGGGGCCCCGGGATTTTTATTACTCAGAGCAGTAGATACACAGCAGTTGAAAGGGCCGGGTCAGGGCACGGCTTCAGCCCAATGTCACTTACTTAAGCTTCTGGGTTTGCCTGGGAGCGCATCCCGCCCTGCGGGATGGCCTGCAAGTTATTGAATCCGAAGCAAAGCAGGCGGGATCCCGCGCTGCGGGACGCCCCCGGGGTACTGCGGACTCGTAAAGTAAGTGACATTGGGCTTCAGCCGTGCCGAGCCAGGACCACCCTGGAGAGGGCTTTAGCCCCTGGGGTTGCAGGGTCCCGGCGCGCGGGAGGACCATTCCCTCAGCGGCTAAAGCCGCTGTCTCGGGCTGCATTGAGCGGCACGGCTGAAGCCGTGCCCTGACCCCAGCTCGTGCTGCGCCACACAAATTTCGCTTGCGTTGTCCTCGGACACCTGTCACCCATTTGGTGCTCTGAGTAATATGTTTGAACTTTGAACCTTAAACCTTAAACTTTGAACTTGATTTTGGAGAGCCGCTCGCTGAGGCTCGCAGCTCTGTCACTGGCGTCCGTCTTGCTGGCGGCGGGCTGCGCGCCGGTCGGCGAGCGGTACAGGCTGCTGCCTCCGCCCGCCCGCCTGACCGAGCCCCCTCCACTCTCCGTCCAGCGCCTGGTTTTCGCCGACCGCATCGTTTCGCCCGGCGACAGCCGCTGGAGCGAGTTCGTTTTCGCGGCCAGCCCCATTGACGGCCTGATCTACGGCGCCTGGAACAGTTGTGCGGCCGAGCGGGACCAGATGTTCTACGCCGGCTACCTCGACGGCGGCGCGCTGGAACTGCAAACGCTGGGCGTCTACCCGGAGGTGCGGCCCTACTGCGGCTTCTCGCTGGCCAGCGACGGCGACACGATCCTGGTGTTTGGTGGCCGCACCCGCCCCGCCAGCGGCTGGCTCCAGCCGCGGCTGCACTCCCAGGTGCTCCTGCTCGACCCCGAGCGCGGCACGGCCTTGCGCCTTTCGGCTCCGCGCTGGTTCACAGGTCGCCTGGCCCGCGTCTTTTTCGATGCGCAGGCCGGAAGTTACATCCTCACCGACCACCGCGGCGCGCACTATCGCCTTCGCCTTCCCTGACGCACCCCCACCCCGCACTCAGCGCTCCCCGCGGTCGAGGGCCGACCTTCAAATCTCGTCGCGGAATTCCAGCAGGCCGAATTTGGCGGGCACGTGGAAGGTGTCCGAGTCGGTGTGGCACCAGGCAGACAACTCTTCCGGGAGGCCGTCGGGCCGGTCGTAGCGGTAGAAGTTGGCGCGCCAGCGGTCGCCGGGACGGGGCGGCAGCGCAGCGCCGCCCGCCGCCTCGCGCAGGCCCGTCCAGGGGATGGCCAGCTCGATGCTCCAGCCCACGTCCTGATCCCCGAGCGGGTGCCGTTCGATGTGCACCGCGTGCTCCAGCCCTCGCAGTTGCCAGCGGCCCCAGGAGTCCCAGTCCCACTGCTCCCGCGGCAGGAAGATGTCTTCCACCAGCACGTCCCGCACCGTGTTTTGCGGGTTGATCTGCAACTCGACGTAGGGCCGGCCACGGCCGCCGGGGTCCAGGAAGACCTCCATGACTTCTTCGTGCCAGAGGGGGACGTCGTAGCGCGTCTCGGTGGCCCAGACGCAGTCGTCCACGGCTACCATCGCCACGTAGAGGTAGCGCTGGTCCCAGAGCGCCATGGCCTGGGTGCGGAAGCGGAGCGGGCCGCTGTAGCCCTGGAAATCGTCGGCCCGCGCGCAGACCATCCAGGCCAGCTCATCCAGGCGGCCGTCAATGGTGATGGGGCCGGCAGGATGCCGGACAGGATAAAGCTTCATGCGGGCAGTTGAGAACGAAGCGCTACGAACTCATCCTTTTGGCGGTCATCTCAAAGCTGCGCTCGCCGCCCTCCATCTCCACGGTGAACTTGATCTCATCCCCGGAGACCTTGCCCTTGTAGAGCATCTTCACTTTCCGCTCGCCGAAGGTGCGCTCCACCGAGAACGAGATTTGATCGCCGCTCACCTTGCCGTCCGAGATGGGCGCTTCCCCGCGAGGGCTGGTCACGGTGCCGGTCAGATTCTCGCCGTCCACCTTGAACGTGAACACGTTCTCCCGCGTTTGCCCATCCGGAGTAGTGAACTCGGCCTTCCACTTCCCGCTGACATCGCCGGCGAAGGCGGCGACGGCAAACACAGCAAGAAGGAGCAGGGCCCGAGAGAGAGCTGAAACTCTCATGATTACCTCCTGTCTTGGGAGTTACAAACTATCCGATTCTAGAAGCGGTCTCATAAACCTGCAATGGCGTGCCTGTGCGCCCACAACCCGCTCAGACGCAATGGGTTACAGGATCATCGGCAGCAGGTGACACATTATGAGACCGCCTCTAGCCCAAGTTCGGCCCGGCGCGGTTGCTGCCGCCGGAAGCGACTCCCGGCGGT
>CAYVGN010000174.1:0-6786 GCA_964451215.1 uncultured Acidobacteriota bacterium | reverse complement strand
CCGTGGACGCCGCCGACGCGGGCAAGCACATCTACTGCGAAAAGCCCATGACCCACACCGTCGAGCAGGCCAAGAAGGTGGTGGCCAGGATCGGGCGGACCGGGGTGAAGATGCAGGTGGGCGTACAGGGCATGTCCGACGATTCCTACGAGGCTGCCTACACGCTGGTGAAAGAAGGGGCGCTGGGCGACGTGGTGACGGCGCAGATTGATTATTCGCGCAACTACCGCAACGACTTCTGGACGGGGCCGATGGATGCCGAGGTGAAGCCGGGCGTGAATCTCAACTGGCAAGCGTGGCTGGGCCCGGCCCCCAAGCGCCCCTTTGACCCCGAGCGCTTCTTCCACTGGCGGCGCTACTGGGACTACTCGGGCGGCATCGCCACCGACCTGTTCATCCACCGCGTAACGCGTCTCATTCGCGCCTGCGGGCTCTCCTTCCCCGAACGCGGCGTGGCCACCGGCGGCAAGTGGCACTTCCGCAACAGCAAGGCGGAAATCCCAGACACCTTCAACATCCTGCTGGACTATCCGGGCGGCCCGACGGTGTTGCTGGTCTCCTCCATGGCCAACGACACCCCGATTGAGCACGTGATCCGCGGCCACAAGGCCACGCTGCAGTTCACCCGCACCGGCTTCACCATCCGCCCGCAGGGCCTGTACAAGGAGGAGGTGAAGGAGTACACCCACGAGAAGACCGGCGGCGAAAACATTGAGCTGCACCACCGCAACCTGATCCGGGGCATCCGGCTGGCCGAGCCGCTGAAGTGCGACCCCACGCTGGGCTACTACGGCGTGGTGGCCTGCCAGATGGGCGTGCTCTCCTACCGCAAGCGCCAGTACCTGGCCTGGGACAAGGCCCGGGAACGCATCATCCGCGCCTGAACGCACGCCGCCGCGGTTTGACAACTGGCGCCCGCGAGGGGCGGACCGAGCCGCTTGCCATGTTCGGTTTTCATGGCATAATGATGCCTACTTGCGCATGCCGGGGGCAGACTTGCGCGGAAAGCACCGACCGTGCCGGACGCTGTACCTATTCCAAGCTGAAACGGCTGAATTGTACGAGATCCTCCGCATGGACGCATTCGAGTGGCTCAAGCGGGCCAAGCCATGCTCGATCCACGCAGTTATCACCGACCCTCCCTACGGACTGGTGGAATACACTCCCCGGGAATTGGAGAAGATGGAGAAGGGTCGCGGCGGCGTATGGCGGATCCCGCCGTCGTTCGACGGGTGCCGGCGCAGACCCCTCCCGCGGTTCACGGTCCTGACTGAGGGTGACCGGGCTGGCCTACGCGGCTTCTTCACGCGACTGGCAGAGAGCCTTCAGCCGGTCCTCGTGCCAGGGGCTCATGTCTTCATTGCCACCAACCCCCTCGTCTCGCACCTGGTTTACCAACCCTTCATCGAGGCGGGTCTTGAGAAGCGGGGAGAGATCATCAGGGTCATCTACACGCTGCGCGGCGGGGACCGTCCTAAGAACGCTCACAAAGAGTTCCCCGAGATTTCTGTCATGCCTAAGTCCTGCTGGGAGCCCTGGGGCCTCTTCCGAAAGCCATGCGAAGGCCGAGTGCAGGACAACCTGAGAAAGTGGAAAACCGGAGGGCTCAGAAGGATTTCCGGGGCGGAGCCGTTCAAAGACCTCGTCTATTCCTCCCCAGCGCGGGGCTATGAGAGGGAGGTAGCGCCCCACCCTTCGCTTAAGCCTCAGCACTTTCTGCGGCAACTAGTACGCGCTGCATTGCCCTTTGGCGAGGGGGTGATCCTAGACCCGTTCATGGGTTCGGGATCAACGATTGCGGCAGCGGCTGCTTGCGGGCTCAGCAGCATCGGCCTGGAGATAAACGAGGACTACTTCGAGCTCGCGAAGAAGGCCATCCCGCTCTTGGCTAACTTCACCCCGAGCGAAACGAACGGGAATGGTTCGAAGCGCTGATTTCGATCCTGCCGTTGCCCTGCCAGCCGGCCTTGACATCCCCGCCATCCGGCGGGCGATAGATTACATCGAACGTCAACTGGCCGACTTTGTCGAGCTTTATTATGAGCAGGCAAACGTCTTCAGCGCTCTGGTGGGACTGTTTGGGACAAGGGCCCTCGATACGCACAGCAACTTTGAGAGGCATCGCCATAGATACACGGCACAGCAGCGGTTCCCAGACTTGGTGAGGCGTGGCAGCAGCAGCTCGCTCGATCCGAACGATTGCCTGGAAAGCAAGGCGAGCAAGCGACCGTACGCCATGCAGTCCCATTTCGACCACCCAGGCTGGTATATCGTGTGGCGCTACCTGATCGATCCCACCGAGTCGATCGAGCGCGGCAGGCCGGTCATCATTTGGCGCGTCGACGTGGTGTTTCTTCACAAATCAGATTGGAAATACGAAGGAAGCAAAGCGAGCGAGGCTGGTGGCGGCAGAACGCATACTTTCGGCGTCAAGAAACCGGCGCAGAAGCTTCGGGGCAAGGCGATCTACAAGAGGAGCGACATCGTCCTCCACGACGGCAAGCCCGTCCCGACCAACAGCCAGATACAGCGTCGTAAGCAAGCGCGAGTCAAAACGACTGGCAGCGGCGGATAAGGCGACTCGCTGGAGCCTGCGATCCCACCCTAGTCAACCATCATGGCATGAACCAGCTCCGCACCGGCTTCACCATCCGCCCGCAGGGCCTGTACAAGGAGGAGGTGAAGGAGTACACCCACGAGAAGACCGGCGGCGAAAACATTGAGCTGCACCACCGCAACCTGATCCGGGGCATCCGGCTGGCCGAGCCGCTGAAGTGCGACCCCACGCTGGGCTACTACGGCGTGGTGGCCTGCCAGATGGGCGTGCTCTCCTACCGCAAGCGCCAGTACCTGGCCTGGGACAAGGCCCGCGAGCGCATCATCCGCGCCTGAGGAGGGGACATGAGCAGGCCCAGGCGTGCGGGTGTCCCGCCCGCAAAACAACCCCTGAGATGGCCGCTCCCAGGGAGGGCTGGCCCGTGAATGACGCCCTGGCCAGGCCATGTTGCCATGTGCAACCTTGTGCCGCAGGCCGCGCAACACGGCATGTGTGCCCTTCAGTGCCTTCGGAAGACACGTGGTATACTAAATGACGCATAGCTTGGCTGCCTTTCACGACTCTCCCCTCGAGCGGCCGACCTTTCCGGGCTGGCTGGAAGAGCTTAGGAGGCAGAGGAGTCTCTGGCATTGAACGGCAACCAGGAATCCTGCAAACGCGAGTTGACGATCGAGGTGCCCGCCGAAGCGGTGCGCGCCGAGGCCGAGAAAGTGACGGCCGGCTACCAGCGGCAGGCACGGGTGCCCGGCTTTCGCCCCGGCAAGACTCCCCTGAGCGTGGTGCGCCAGCGGTTTCGCGACGACATCCGCGGGGAAGTCCTGCGCCATCTGGCGGCCGACTACTTCCGGCGGCGCGTCCGGGAAGAAAACCTCGACGTCATCGGTTCGCCGGAGTTCAGCGACGTCCACCTGGACCTGGACTCGAACGATCCGCTGCGGTTCAAGGCGGTTTTTGAAGTGGTTCCTGCGTTCGAGCTGAAGGACTACATCGGGCTGGAGGTGGAGGTGGAGGAGCCGGGGGTGTCCGGCGAGGAAGTGGAGGAGGCGCTGAAGCGGCTGCAGCAACAGCACGCCACCTTCATCGCGGTGGACGACCGTCGGCTGGAGGAGGGAGACTTCGCCTTGATCTCGTTCGAAGGCCGACCCGTGCCGGCTCCACAGGGTGGGCAGGCCGAGGCCGCGGAGGCTGCCGTGGCCGCCAAGAGGCCGGTGGGCGGGACGCCGGTGAAAGTCAACGACGTGTTGTGCGAGATCGGCGGGGCCGATACGCTGCCGGCCTTCACCGAGAACCTCCGGGGGGCATCGCCTGGCGAAGGGCGCACCTTCCCGGTGACCTACCCGGAAGAGTTCAGCGACCGGCGCCTGGCAGGCCGCACCTTCCTTTACGAAGTGCGGATCAGCGCCATCAAGCAGAAGCAGGTGCCGGAGCTGAATGACGAGTTCGCCCGCGACTTGGGCCCGTTCCAGTCGCTGGAAGAAGTGCGCGACCGCATCCGGGAAGATCTGCTGGAAGAGAAGCGCCGGCGAGCCGAGCAGGAGGCCAAGGACAAGCTGGTGGACAAGCTGGTGGACCTGCACGATTTCCCGGTGCCGGAGTCGCTGGTCGAGAAACAGGTGCAGACGCGGCTGGAGCGCTCGGTCCGGCAACTGGCGGCGCGGGGCGTGGACCCGTCCCGGCTGAAGGTGGACTGGTCAGGGCTGCGCGCCTCACACCGGGAGCCCGCCGTTCGCGATGTCAGGGCGGGCCTGATCCTCGACCGCATTGCCCAGCGCGAGGGCATCGAGGTGAGCGAAGAGGAAGCGCAGGGCGAGGTCGAGCGCCTGGCCCGCCAGGCGCCTGGCAAGGACGCGGCTGCCGTCCGCGCTCGCTTGACAAGGCAGGGAGTGGCCGATAGCATCAAAGATAGACTCCGCAGCGAGAAGACGCTCAGTTTCCTGTACCACAAGGCGAACCGGATCCTCAGCCGCGCCGGCGTGGAAGGCAGGAGGTAACCATCGCCAGGTGGGGGTAATCCAATGAAACGCAGTGATCTGGTCAGGGGTTACGACGTGCTGGTTCCCATGGTGGTGGAGCAGACCAATCGGGGAGAGCGCGCCTACGACATCTATTCCCGCCTTCTTCGGGACAACATCATCTTCATCGGCACGCCGATTGACGACAATATCGCCAACCTGGTAACCGCCCAACTCCTGTTCCTGGAAGCGAACGACTCGGAGCGGGACATCTCGCTGTACATCAACAGCCCGGGCGGCTCGATCACGGCCGGCATGGCCATCTACGACACCATGCAGTTCATCCGGCCGGACGTGACCACCATCTGCATCGGGCAGGCGGCCTCGATGGCCGCCCTGCTGCTGGCGGCCGGCACCAAGGGTAAGCGCTTCGCCCTGCCCAATTCCCGCGTCCTGATCCACCAGCCCTCCATGGGTGGGCTTTCCGGTCAGGCCACCGACATCGACATCCAGGCCCGGGAGATTCTGCGCATGCGCGAGATCACCAATCACTTGCTGGCCCGCCACACCGGGCAGGCGTTGGAGAAGATCGAGCGCGACGTGGAGCGCGACTTCATCATGAACGCGCAGCAGGCCAAGGAATACGGCCTGGTTGACGAGATCATCTACAAGCACCGCTAGTGCCGTTCGGCTGCCTGGGCCCCAGGGTGGCGGGCTGCTCTGTAGTTGAAGTGGAACAGCCGAAGGATGGCGGGGACGGTATCGGGAACAGCGGTGGCAGGTCGGCGTGTGGCAGACAGCGTCTAGTTATCAGTAAGGCAAGTAGGTCCGGCGCTGAGGTGCCGGCCTTGTTGAGTAGGAAGCTGCCAGATTGTATATTCCTGGGGGACGCTCGTGGAAGGAGACGGGGCGGGGATCTTCGGGAAGTGTGGCAGCGCGCGTAGCCAAGCACGAGGAGTAAACGAACCGTGGTGAGAAGGGCGGGAAACGACGACACGCTCAGGTGCTCGTTCTGCCACAAGACTCAGGACGTGGTGGGGAAGCTGATTTCTTCCCCGAGCGACTACCCCCGCGCGTACATCTGCGACGAGTGCGTCCAGGTGTGCAACTCGATCCTGGAGGAAGACCGGGCGGAGCAGCCGTTGGCCCGGCCGCAGCAACTGCCCAAGCCGCAGGACATCAAGGAGTTCCTGGACCAGTACGTGATCGGCCAGGAGAAGACCAAGAAGAAGCTGGCGGTGGCCGTTTACAACCACTACAAGCGGATCCAGCTTTCGCGGCAGCGGCACAGCGACGTCGAGCTGACCAAGTCCAACATTCTGCTGATCGGCCCCACCGGCACGGGCAAGACGCTGCTGGCCCAGACGCTGGCGCGGCTGCTGGAAGTGCCCTTTGCCCTCGTGGACGCTACCACGCTGACCGAAGCGGGCTACGTGGGCGAAGACGTGGAGAACATCATTCTGCGCCTGCTGCAGAACGCCGAGGGTAACGTGCAGCGGGCCCAGCAGGGCATCATCTACATAGACGAGGTGGACAAGATCTGCCGCAAGGACGAGAACCCCTCCATCACCCGCGACGTTTCCGGCGAGGGGGTGCAGCAGGCGCTGCTGAAGATCCTGGAAGGCACCGTGGCCAGCGTGCCGCCGCAGGGCGGGCGGAAGCACCCGCACCAGGAGTTCACCCCGGTGGACACCACCAACATCTTGTTCATCTGCGGCGGGGCCTTCGTGGGCCTGGAGAAGGTGATTGCGCGACGGGTGGGCACCAAGTCGCTGGGCTTCCGCGCCCCGGCCGAGGGGCCGGCGGAGGAGAGGGTGGGCAGCAGCGGGCGCCGCGAGATCGAGCTGCTGGAGAAGGTGCAGCCCATGGACCTGATCCGCTACGGCTTCATCCCCGAGTTCGTGGGGCGCGTCCCCGTGGTGGCCGTGCTCCAGGACCTGGACAAGCAGGCCCTGGTGGAGATACTGACCCGGCCCAAGAACGCCATCATCCGCCAGTACCAGAAGCTGTTTGAGTATGAGAACGTCCGCCTGCGCTTCACCGACGAAGCCATCGAGGCCATCGCCACCCTGGCGCAGGAGCGCAAGGTGGGCGCCCGCGGCCTGCGCATGATCCTGGAAGACCTGATGCTGGAGCTGATGTACCACCTGCCGTCCCACAAGAAGCTCCGCGAGTTCGTGGTCAACCGGGAGATGGTGGAGTCGCGGGGGACCGACATCCCGGACCTGCTGGAGAAAGCAGGGTAAGGCTCCGGGCACTGCTGCCCGTGCCTGGGGC
>CAYVGN010000173.1:0-6800 GCA_964451215.1 uncultured Acidobacteriota bacterium | reverse complement strand
CAGGGCCTGGGGCCCAAGGGCATCGCGCTGATCTGGAGCGCCTACCGCTGCGGCAGATCTCCCGCAGGTTCTGCACCATGCCCTTGCCGATGCCGGGAATGGCCAGCAGGCGCTTGTCGCCGGCCTTGGTGTCGGGATCGCCGACGATGTCCGAGATGCGCTCGCCGCAGGTCTCGATGGATTGGGCGGCGTTGCGGTAGCTGCGGACGCGGAAGGGATCTTCGCCGGCGATCTCCATCAGGTCGGCCGTCTCGTTGAGCAGCCGCGCGATCTCCCGGTTCTCCATTTCTGCTCTTTATTATAGGCGGAGGACGAGCCCGCAGGTTTCACAGATCGGGTAGATGCAGGGCAATGCTTAGAACAAAGCGCGGAAGCCGGCGGCGCCCAGAACCCAAACGGCCCAGGGCACCATCACCGCCACCAGCCCCTTCCGGAAGCTGAAGCGGGCGGCGGCGGACACCCCCAGCGCCAACAGCGCAATCTGCCAGAAGCTGAACAGGTCCAGCGAGGACGCCAGCCGGTTCAGGACCTTGTGCGAGCCGGGATCGAACAAAGGCCCCAGGTGGGAGATCACCAGGTTCTGTACGTCCACGTCGCTGGGCTCTTTCAGAAACACGGTGATGATGCCGAGAATAGCCACCACGCAGGCGGGCATCATGCCGTAGGCAGTGGTGGAAAGCAGGGTCTTGTAATTGGTTTCAGCGCCGAGAACGAAGTTGGCCATCAACAGCAGGGCGGCGGCGATCACCAGCATGGCCAGCGGGGTGAACACCAGCGGCGCGGCGTAGACGGTGAACCTGGCGACGGCGACTCCCCGCTCGATAATCTCCTCCCTGCGCTCGGCCGGCAGGTCCGCGACCTGGGGGCTCTTCATCACCTCGCTGCGGACGATTTGCTCGATGCCAATGCGTCTCACGATGACGATCGAACTGGCCAGCGAAAACACTATCAAGACAATCAGCGGTGGGAGAAACGAGGGGCGGCGGACGATGTCGGCGAAAGTCGGCTTGGGGTTGAACAGGGCGCCGAAGAGGCGCTGGGGAACAGTGAGGGACGGCACCTCCGGCTGCTGGGCCGCCATTGCTGCATTCTGCATGGCTCACCTCGCGCGGGCGAGTCTACCACAACCGCTGGTTCGGCCGAAAATCAAGAAAAAGCGTGTGGGCGCGAAGGCCACAATCGGACAAGATCCCGGTGAACTTCGTGTCCCGCCGTGGTTAGAATCGTACCCATGCTTGTACGGTTATTGGTTTGTCTGCTGATTCTGCCGGCGCTCTCCGCCGGCGAGGAGCTTCCCATCCAGGGCCTGGCGCATGTGGGCTTTCGCGTGAGCGATCTGGCCAAGGCCCGGGCGTTCTACAGCGGCATCCTGGGATACCAGGAAGCATTTCAGGTGAAGCAGGAGGGCGGGGATGTCCTGCTCGCTTGCTTCAAGATCAACGACGACCAATATGTCGAGCTATTCCCGGGCCTTCCGCCGGACGAGAACGTGCGGCTGACTCATGTCGCGCTGCTCACCGCAGACATCGAGAAGCTGCACCGGATGCTGAAGGAACGAGGCCTGGACCCTGCGCCGATCCGGAAGGGGCGCGACGGCAACCTGAACTTCAGCCTCACAGACCCCGACCACAACCGGCTGGAGATGATCCAGTACCTGCCCGGCTCGCTGCACTGGGAGGCGCGCGGCAGGTTTCTGGGGCCGCAGCGGATCTCCGACCACCTGCTGCACGCCGGCATAACGGTGGCGAACCTGGAGGCGGCCATGGCCTTCTACCGCGACAAACTGGGCTTTCGCGAGACGTGGCGGGGCGGGCCGACCGACAACGAGGTTCGCTGGGTCAACATGCGCATGCCTGGTCCCCGCGGCGACTACGTGGAGTTCATGCTCTATTCCCAACCGCCCAACCGCCAGCAGCTCGGTTCCATGCAGCACATCTGCCTGGAGGTGCCGGATATCCAGCAAGCCCACCGCAAGGCGGTGGAGCGCGGCACGCCCGGCGAGGACCGCTACAAGCCCCGGATCGGGCGGAACCAGCGCTGGCTGATGAACCTGTTCGACCCGGACGGCAGCCGCACCGAATTGATGGAACCTGGCACGGTGGAGCCTGCAGCGGCAGGCCGGCGGTAGAGGTTGGGGACGGGGACAGCGATCAGCGGCGATTGCCAGCCGTTGGTAGCCATTGGCCACCGCCTTCTGCCGACCGGCGCCGGTGGTGTACACTGCTTCCTTAGTGCATGGGAGGCTAGTGCATCGGAGGCGCGATCCCGCAGGGCGGGAGAGCGCACGCCAGGCCAGAGTGGCTTCTGCCTCGCAGGCGGCACAGAACTTCTGCAAACATCAGTAGGGGGGCGGGCGTAGAGTGCGGCCCCACGAGAGCCCTTCCGGCGCGCCCCAATCCCTGTTTGGCGAACTGAATGCACCTCGCCCTGAGCCAGATCGCAGAGATCCTCGGGGTCTCCCCTCCGGCCGAAGACCGAATCGTCACCGGCTACTCGATTGATTCCCGCACCCTGCGGCCCGGCGATCTGTTCTTCGCCATCCGCGGGCCGCGTTTTGACGGGCACGACTTCGTGGATGCAGCGCTGGCGGCCGGGGCCACCGGCGCGGTGGTGGAGCGGGGCGAGGGGCTGCGCGTGCCCAGCACCCCCGCAGCCCTGGCCAGGCTGGCTGCGGAGGTGCGCCGCCGCTGGGGCCGCCGCCTGGTGGCCGTCACCGGAAGCGTGGGCAAGACCACCACCAAGGAAATGATCGCGGCCGTGCTGGCCCGCCGCTACCGCGTGCTCCACAGCGAAGGCAACTTCAACAACCAGTACGGCCTGCCCCTGTCGCTGCTGCGGTTGGAGGAAAGCCACCAAGTGGGGGTGGTGGAACTGGGCATGTCGCGCCCCGGGGAGATCGCCGAGCTGGCGCGCACCGCTCAACCCGACACCGGTGTGATCACCTGCGTGGCGCCCGTGCATCTGGAGTTCTTCGAGGGCATCGAGGCTATCGCCGAGGCCAAGCGGGAGCTGGTCGCCGCGCTGCCGCCGGACGGCACGGCGGTGCTCAACGCGGACGACCAGCACGTCTCGCGCTTCGGAGAAGGTTTCGAGGGTTACGTGCTGTGGTTCGGCGCCGGGCGCACGGCCGATTTCCGCGCTTGCGAGATTGCCCAAGAGGGCCTGCGCGGCGTGAGTTTCCGCCTGGACTGGGAAGGCGAGCCAACCGAGATCCGGGTGCCGCTGGTGGGACGGCACAACGTGGTGAACGCGCTGGCGGCCATCGCCACCGTACACACATTCGGCATCCATCCCCGCCAGGCCGCGGCCGTGCTGGCCTGCTTCCACCCGCCCAAGATGCGCGGGGAGCTGCTGGAGTGGAACGGGGTCACCATCCTCAACGACGCCTACAACTCCAACCCCCGGGCCCTGGCCTCCATGCTGGAGGCGCTGGCTAAGACCCCGGTCAGCGGGCGCCGGATCGCGGTGCTGGGCGAGATGCTGGAGCTGGGGCCGACCTCGCCCGAGCTGCACCGGGAGGCGGGACGCCAGGCAGCGGCGGCCGCCGATCACCTGGTGGCCGTGCGGGGCCTGGCCCGCTATCTGCTGGAGGGCGCCCGCGCCGCCGGCGCTCCCGAGGCCCGCCTGGCCTTCTTCAACACGCCCGCCGAGGCCGCGGACTACGTGGCTTCCCTGGTTCAGCCCGGCGACCTGGTGTTGTTTAAAGCCTCCCGCGGCGTCAAACTGGAAGAGGCCATCGAACGATTGCAGACTGCGCAATGCGGATTGCGGAATGAAGGCGCATGAACCCCGAACAGATGAAACGCAGGACGGAGGCTTTCGCCCTGGCGGTTATCCGGACAGTAGAGAAGCTGCCCAGGAGCACGACTGCGGAGGTGATAGGCAAGCAACTGTTGAGATCTGGCACGGCGGTGGGCGCCAACTACAGGGCGTGTTGCCGGGCAAGGTCCAAGCGTGACTTCATCGCCAAGCTGGGTATCGTGGAAGAGGAAGCCGACGAGAGCATGTACTGGATGGAGTTGCTGGTCGACTCCGGGGTTGTGCGCGAAAGCGACGTTGCCGGGCTGCTGGACGAAGCCAGCCAGATCGCTGCCATGACCGTTTCGTCAATCAGAACCGCAAGGCAGCACAATCCGCAATCCGCAATCCGCAATCCGAAGTCTCCCTGATGCTGTACTGGCTGCTCTACCTGCAACTGCAACCCTACTTCTCACCCTTCCGGGTGTTCCGCTACCTGACTTTCCGGATCGCCTTTGCCAGCATAACCGCTCTGCTGCTGTGTCTGATTCTGGGGCCGTGGCTAATCGGGAGGCTCCGCGAGTTCCAGATCGGCCAGTACATCCGGGAGGAGGGCCCCCGGGCCCACCACGCCAAGGCGGGGACGCCGACGATGGGGGGCCTGCTGATCATTATCTCCTTCCTGGCGCCCACGCTGCTGTGGGCTGACCTGACCAGCCCCTACGTCTGGATCGCGGTCTTCGCCACCACCGCTTTGGGCGCCATCGGCTTTGCCGACGACTACCTGAAGATCAAGCGGCGGCAGAGCCTCGGCCTCACCGGCCGCAGCAAGCTGTTGCTGCAAATCCTCATCAGCTTCCTGGTAGGCATTTTCCTGCTGGTCCTGACCGCGAAGGGGCTCTATTCCACGCACCTGATCGTCCCCTTCTTCAAGAAGTTCCGGCCCGACCTGCTGATTGACGCCTTCCTGGGAAACCCCTACACCTACCCGCTTGCTTTCGTCTTCTTCTTTATCTTCGTGGTGCTGGTGATCGTGGGTTCGAGCAACGCGGTGAACCTGACCGACGGCCTGGACGGCCTGGCCGCGGGCCCGACCATCATCGCCGCCGGCGCGTTGACGGCGATGACCTACCTGACCGGGCATGCCGGCTTCGCCCGGTACCTGGAAATCCAGTTCCTGCCGGCGGTGGCCGAGCTGGCGGTCTTCGGCGGAGCGGTGGTGGGGGCCAGCCTCGGCTTCCTCTGGTACAACGCCCACCCGGCTGAGATCTTCATGGGCGACGTTGGGTCGCTGGCCCTGGGCGGGGCCATCGGCACCATCGCCGTGTTGATCAAACAGGAGCTGCTGCTGCCCCTCATCGGCGGGGTCTTCGTGGCCGAAGCGCTTTCGGTGATCCTGCAGGTGGCGTCCTACCGGATGCGGGGAAAGCGCATCTTCAAGATGGCGCCGCTGCACCACCACTTCGAGCTGCTGGGCTGGAACGAATCCAAGGTCATCATCCGTTTCTGGATCGCCGGCTTGGTGATGGCCCTGTTCGCCCTGACCACCCTCAAGCTCCGCTGAAGGCGCAAAACTCGCCACCGGGGCAGGCGCAGGCCGAGACCAGTATGGTTCCCTTGCTGTGCGGGCGTGGTTGATGACCCGCCGGATCAGGAGCGTAGAATTAGAAGAGGCGCAGGCTTCCATGAGGATGGAGTTGGAGGGGAGACGGGTGCTGATGGTGGGGGCGGCGCGGAGCGGGATCGCCGCGGCGCGCTTCCTGCTGGCCCGCGGCGCCCAGGTCACCCTCTCCGACTGCCTGCTCGCCGAGGAATTGCCTGAGGCCCAGGAACTGTACCGGACAGCCGGCGTGCGGCTGGAAGCCGGCGGGCACACCCAGAAGACCTTTCAACAACAGGACCTGGTCGTGGTCAGCCCCGGTGTGCCCGCCAGCCTGCCGGAACTGGAGGCGGCGCGGCAGGCGGGTATCCCGGTTATGGGCGAAATCGAACTGGCCTCGCGTTTCCTCCAGGGCCGCATCGTGGCCGTTACCGGCTCCAACGGCAAGACCACAACCACGGCGCTCACCGGCAGGATTCTGGAGGGCGCCGGCTTCCAGGTGCAAGTGGGTGGCAACATCGGCGTGCCTCTGATCTCGCAGGTAGAAAGCTCGCGCCCGGAGACCGTGCACGTGGTGGAAGTCTCCAGCTTCCAGTTGGAGACCATCGTGGCCTTCCGCCCGGCGGTGGCCGTGGTGCTGAACGTCACGCCCGACCACCTGGACCGCCACGCCAGCTTCGAAAGCTACGCGGAGGCCAAGGAGCGGATCTTCGCCAACCAGACGGAACAGGATTACGCCGTGCTGAACGGCGACGACGCGGTTTGCCGGCGCTACGCGAGCCGGACGCACGCCCGCGTCCGCTGGTTCAGCCGGTGCGGGCCGGTCGAGTCGGGAAGCTTCGTGGAGGACAACGACATCGTCTGGCGGGGCCTGCTAGCCGGCCGAGAGGAGCAGGCCCGAGGCGCGGGGATGCCTGCGGCCAGCTTGTGGACCGGGACGATACTGGGGGTCGAGGAGATCGCGCTGAAGGGCGCGCACAACGTGGAGAACGTGCTAGCCGCGGTATGTGTGGCCAGCGTTTTGGGCGCTGACCCGCAGTTGGTCCGGGCCGGCGTCCGGGCCTTCCGCGCCGTCGAGCACCGGCTGGAGCAGGTGGCCGCTATTGGCGGCGTCGAGTTCTACAACGACTCGAAAGCCACCAACGTAGACGCCGCCGTCAAGGCCCTGGAGGCCTTCCCCGGAAACCTGCTGGTGATCCTGGGGGGCAAGGACAAGGGCAGCGACTACCGGGTGCTGAGGCCGCTGCTGGCGCGCAAGGCGCGCTGCGTGCTGCTGATCGGCTCGGCGGCCCAAAAGATCGCCGCTCACCTGGAGGGCACCGTTCCGCTGCTGCCCGCCGGAACGCTGGAAGCGGCGGTCCCCGAGGCCTTCCGGCGCTCGCGGCCGGGCGACGTGGTGCTGTTATCGCCCGCCTGCGCCAGCTTCGACCAGTTCCAGAACTACGAGCATCGCGGCCGGGTC
>CAYVGN010000172.1:0-6801 GCA_964451215.1 uncultured Acidobacteriota bacterium | reverse complement strand
GGCACAGCGCGGCCGGGCCGCCAGTTCAAAGTCCAAAGTCCAAAGTCCAAAGTCCGAAGTCCGAAGTCCAAAGTTCAAAGTTCAAAGTCCGAAGTCCGAAGTCCAAAGTCCGAAGTCCGAAGTCCAAAGTCCAAAGTCAAAAGTCCAAAGTCCGAAGTCCAAAGAAGCGAGGTGGGAGGTTCGGCTGGGTCAGCCGGCGGCGTCGGGCGGCCGCTGCTGCTCCTCCGGCGGGAGGGCGCTAATGCGCAGCCGGTCCACTTTCAGGCCATTGCCCGCCAGGATCTCGAAGCGCAGGCGGTCGTGCTCCAGCACCTCGCCGGGCTGGGGGACGTGGCCGGCCAGCGAGTTGACCAGGCCGGCGACGGTGGCGGCGTCGCCCGGCGCTTCCGGGCGCGCGCCGAACAGCTCAGTCAAGCGGTCCACGTCCACGTGCCCGGCAACCAGGTAGGTGTTCTGGCTCTCCTGGATCACGTCGGGCTGGGTCTCGCTCTCGTCCCGGATTTCCCCGACGATCTCCTCCACCAGGTCTTCCATAGTGGCCAGCCCGGCCACCGAGCCGTATTCGTCTATGACCACGGCCATCTGCATGTTCTGGGCCTGCAGTTCGCGCAGCAGGTCGGCCACCGGCTTGGTCTCCGGCACGAACAGGACCGGGTGCAACCGCTCACCGGCCTTGACGCGCTTCAGGTCCTGGTCTTCGAGTTGCAGGATTTCCCTGGTGGAGACGAAGCCCTCGATGTTGTCCAGTTGGCCGGAGTACACAGGGACGCGCGAGTAGTGCCTGGGGGCGATGACGCGGAGCAGGTCCTCCAGGGTGGCGTTCTTGTCCACCGCCACGATGCTGGGGCGCGGGGTCATGGCCTCGCGCGCCGTCTTGTCGCCAAACTCGACCACCGACTGGATCAGCCGGCGGTCCTCCTCCTCGATCAGGCCGTGCTCCTCGCCGCGCTCCATCAACGCCTCGATGTTCCCGGTGGTGGTGGCAGCTTCCGGGGAGCCGGCCGGCTGGCGCCCCAGCGCCGCCACCGAGAAGGAGAAAGAGAGGACCGCCACGATGGGCAGCGCCAGCAGGGCCGAGACCCGGAGCACCGGGGAGAAGCGCGCGATCCAGCGGCCCGTGGTGCGGGTGATCAGGACGTGCGGCAGCAGGTGGGCGAACAGGACCACCGCCACCAGCAGCAACACCACCACCTCGGCCACCGCGCTCCAGCTCAGGGCACGCTGGCGGAAGGCCAGGTAACTGACCAGCAGCGTCACCGCCAGGATCATCCCCTGAGTGAGCAGGGCGAAGGTAAGGCCGCAGCGGCCGCGGTCCAGCTTCAGCCGGGGCTCCACCTGTCGCTCGAAAGCCTCAATGTTGTCCTCCACGCCCGCCAGGAAAAACTTCCCCATCTCCAGGTAGAGGCGATCCACGTAGGCATACAGGGTCAGCAAGGCCGTAGCCAGGACCAGCAGGATGGCGGCCAGCAGCGTCATAGGGCAGCCGGTTTGCGGGGGCGCTGGTTGCTGCGCCCCACGAGGCCCTCGGGGAGGGCGAAGCGCCGTTGCCAGCGCCGCTCGGCGCGCGCCATGTGGCGCGCCTGGCGCGGCGCCAGGTGGTCGAAACCCAGCAGGTGCAGCAACCCGTGCAAGGCCAGGAGCTTGATCTCGCTTTCCAGGCTGTGGCCCAGGTGGCGTGCCTGGCGCCGCGCGGTTTCCGACGAGATCAGCACGTCGCCGGCGCGCCTGCGCTGGCCCTCGCGGAAGGAAAGAACGTCGGTGGGAGCGTTCTGGCCGCGGAAGCGGCGGTTGTAGCGGCGCATCACCGCGTCCGAGACCAGGCAGACGGTGAAGCTGCGGCCCCGGGCCACTTCCTTCTGGAGGCCCACGAGGAAAGCGCGCAGTTCCAATAGTCGAACAGGGACCATGCGCTGGCGGTTCAGCAGGGTGGGCCCGCGGTCATCGTCGCCGGATGGATCGGAACCCTCTGGTGGGGGGACTTTCATGCTGCTGATACGGTAGCGGTGGCTTTACGCCCAATGTCACTTACTTCACCTCTTCGGGTTTCCTGGGAGCGCAGCCGTCCCGCCTGCCCTGCGTGGGATTCAATGAGTTGCAGGCCAGAGGCCTGCGTTCCCAGGCAAGGCCAGCCCCTCAAGTAAGTGACATTCGGCTTCACACCGCCATCCTGTGGCGGGCAAACCCGCCGCTACATTTCACCGGGATGCTCGGTCGGTCGGGCGCTGCCGGGCTCGGGCTCCGGCCCCGCGCTTCGCGCCGCCGCGTTCTGCGCCGCGTAACACTCGTAGGCCTTGATGATGGACTGGACCAGCGAGTGCCGCACCACGTCTTTTTCGTTGAAGTAGATAAAGACCAGGCCCTTAATCCCCGCCACCACCTCGATGGCCTCCAGCAGGCCGCTCCTCTTGCCCGACGGCAGGTCGATCTGGGTGATGTCGCCGGTGATCACCGCCTTGGAGTCGAAGCCGAGGCGGGTGAGGAACATCTTCATCTGCTCGCTGGTGGTGTTCTGCGCCTCGTCCAGGATGACGAAGCTGCTGTTCAGGGTGCGCCCGCGCATGAAGGCGATGGGGGCGATCTCGATGGTCCCGCGCTCCAGGTAGCGCTCCACCTTCTCGGCATCCAGCATGTCGTAGAGCGCGTCGTAGAGCGGGCGCAAGTAGGGGTCCACCTTCTCCTGCAGCGTGCCCGGCAGGAAGCCCAACCGCTCGCCGGCTTCGACCGCGGGACGGGCCAGAATGATCCGGTTCACCTTCTTGTTGAGGAGCGCGCTGATAGCCATGGCCACGGCCAGGTAGGTCTTGCCCGTGCCCCCCGGCCCGATGCCGAAAACCATGTCGTGGGCCTCAATGGCCTCCATGTAGCGCTGCTGGTTCAGGCTCTTGGCCTGGATGTTCTTCTTGCCGAAATTGCGCCGCCGGGCGCTCTGCACCAGACCTCGCAGCGTGCTGCTGGGATCCTCGGCCAGCACCCGCAGGTAGGAGTTCAGCATGGCGTCGCTGAAGGAGTGTCCCTCGCGCACCAACTCGTCGTAGTCTTGCACGATTTGCTCGGCGCGCTCGACGTTGGCCCCCTCGCCTTCGATTTCCAGGGAGTCTTCGCGGAGGGTGGTGCTCACGGAAAGGGCTGTTTCCAGCAACCGGATGTTCTCGTCACGGATCCCGTACAGCGATTCGATACCCCGGCCGATCTTCACGCTGGTTTTCATCTAACCTGGCTTTCTCACCTCGCTAAACAGAAAATGGCCCCGCAGGGCCAGCCAGAGACCAAACTTATGGGGCCTCCATATTCGGTTTCAAGCAAGCATAGCAGACCAGCAAGAGCCAGTCAATTGATGCCAGCTGCTTGTTGCTGTCGGGGTTGCGCGCGTTGCGGCCACCGGCGGGACGCACCCGCCTCCGCCTGTGGCAGGGCTTCGGTTGGGGCACTGTTCTCGGTGATTTCTCGGCTGCCGGGCTGCCGGAGCCAAACCTTTGACGGGCTGGCGGGACGCCGATATAATAAGTGTTTGCTTCCTGAGAAAAGAAGCAAGCAGGGGTGGGGCTCTCCCGCCTGACTCAACCAGGAGAATTATGGCGAGTCACTTTTCGGCGCTGAAGAGGATGCGCCAGAGTCGCAAACGAGCGGCTGCCAACAGGGCCCGGCGCACGCGCCTGCGGCACGCAATCCGTGAACTGCGTGGGGCTATAGTGGCTGGGGAAGTGGAGAAGGCGCGGACGCTGCTGCCCGGGGTCGTTTCCGCGATCGATCAATCTCGCAAGAGAGGGATCATCAAGGAGAACACCGCCAGCCGGTTCAAGTCAGGGCTGATGACCCGCCTGGCCGCCATGGCCCAGGCCTCCGCCGCCTCGTAGAAGCAAGCACAAAGACACCAAGCACTGCAGGGACGCGCACATCCGCGCTGCAACCCCGCGCCGCCTGCCGTAGAGTGTGCAGGCCGGCACCGATGCCCGATGTCACCTACTCCAACAGTGGGCAGTATCCTATAAGCGCGGGCCTCTCGCCCGCCCTGCGTCGGATTCAATGAGTTGCAGGCCAGAGGCCCGCGATCCCGGGCAGGGGCACCCGCTCAAGTAAGTGACCTTGGGCAGCGATGCCTGTCGCTGCTCCCCTTCGTGGACCCGGTGACCTTGGTGGTTTATTTCTTCTGGGCCAGGTCAATGATCAGGCGCTCGAGGACAACACGCTCGTCGGGGGGCGACGAGCGCAGCGCCACTTCGGCTTCGAAAATCTTCTGAATCGCCTCTGCCAGCTCCCGCGCGGTGAACTTGCGCGCCTGTTCACGCACCCTCGGGTGCACTCGCTCGCCTGATCCCTCCTTGCACTTCAACAGCTTGCGTACCTGGCTGGCGATCAGCGCCAGAAGCAGCAGCGCGGAGGTCTGCTGGCGCAACATCAGGTGCAGGAGTTCCAGCGCCCGGCGCACGTTGCGGTCGCCGATGGCGTCGGAGATTTCCCAAAGCGTAAAGCTGCTCTCCGCGGGCACGAGCGCCTCGATGTCCTGGGAGGTGATGCGGCCGCGGCCGGCGGCGTAGAGCATCAGCTTTTCCAGTTCCCGGGTGGCGCGGGCCAGGTCACCGGCACAGGCCTCCGCCAGTTCGGCCGCGACGTCCCGAGCCAGGGCGAACCCACCCCGGCGGGCCTCTTCCACCAGGCAGCGCGCGGCCCCTGCAAGAGGCGGCCGGTCCAGGCGCACCGAGACCACCGGCAGCAGCTTCTCCAGGCGTTCGGCCCGGCGCAGGTCGTCGCGGTCGCCCAGATCCAGCGAAGTGGCCTCAAACACCACGATGCTGGCCGGCTGCGGGCGCTGGAAATAGGCGGTGATAGCCTCGGGGTAATGCCTGCCGGCGGTTTGCGATTCGGCCTCCTCAGCGTTTTCTTCGGCTGCGGCGCTCCGGCGGCGAGGCAGTAGCGACTCGGCATTGCGCAGCCACAGGACTCGGCGGGCGGCGAACAGGCCCAGCGAGGCAGCATCGTCCAGTGCGTCCCGCACCGGTACTTCCGCCAAGTCGCGGCTGATCCAGCCGCCCCGGTCCCCCTCGAGGAAGCACTCCACCAGGGCGTCGCGAGCCTTGTCCCGCAAGTACAATTCGCTGCCGGCCAGCAAGTAGCCGGGAGCAAAGTTCCGCCCCGCAACCCGCTTCAGAAACTCGGCCGCTGCCAGGGCCATCAGAACGCCTCCAGGATGGCTGAGACCAGGGCAGCAGCGAAGGAACGGCTCAGGCGCTCGATGGCGGGGCCGCTCTCCTCGAAGTAGGTGGCCGCATCTCCGCTGATCTCGTAGGTCTCCGTGAACAGGTAGTCGGGGTTTTCGTAGAGCGTGGCCCCGGTTCTGTTGTCGGTGAGCTTCACCCGCGCCCGCAGGGCGATGCTGACGGAGATGGCTCGCCCGGCCGAGGGCTCCACCACCGCGGGTGTGGTCCAGAACTGGATGACGGTGCCGGTCAGGACCGCGTCGCTGCCCGCCATCTCCGGCTGAACTCGAAACCGGGTGCGCGCCAGGAATTCACGGATGACCGCCTGGGTGAGCACCTGCTCCACCTTGAAGCGCGAGGTCTCGTTCTTGAAGGCTGGAATCGCAATGGTCTTGACATGGGCGGGGAGCCGGGCGCCCTTGCCCGCCAGGTGGTAGCCGCAGCCGGTGGCAGTGCTCGACAGAATCAGCAGCACTGCGATTGGTCCAAAGTTCAAAGCCCAAAGCCCAAAGTCAGAAACGCGACGGGCAGATGGACTCTGGACTTTGGACCTTGGACTTTGGGCTTGTGGCTTCATCGCTTCGCTAGCTGTTCTGCGATTTGCACGGCGTTGACCGCGGAGACCCGCAAGTTGTCAGCCGCAGCCCACAGCCAGCAGGCGTGGCGGTAGGTGCTGTCGGGGCGGATGTCGCCGATCAGGACTTCACTGGAGGAGGCGGCGCCGACCGCCGAGGGCCGCTCTTCGGAGCCTCGCCGCAGGTCGAAGTCGGGCCCCGCCAGTGCGTTCTCCACCTCCTGCGCCTCGCGGGACTGCTCCAGTTCCACATAGAAGGAAAAGCTGTGGGAATGGAAGACGGGCGATTGGGCCACCCGCACCGCGGGCAGGGGAGCGGCAGCCCCCAGCAGGCGCCCGGTATGACGCACCACTCGTTGCTCCACCTCGAGCAGGGAAGGGCGCACATCCTCGCCCACGGCGGCCAGCAGATTGAAGGCCAACTGGTTGCCGAAGACCTGCTGCGGCACCTGCTGGAACGAGAGCAAGCTGACCGTCTGCTGGTGGAGTTCCTCGATGCCGCGCGAACCGCGCTCGCTGGCCGGCTCAAAGACGTTGACCACCGCCCGGGTTAAGGGCAGCCGCGCCGCCAGGCGCCGCAGAACCAGGGCCACGATCAGCGCCGCCGGATGGGCCGCGGCGAAGAGCCGGGCTTGTGTTGGGGGGAGGTGTCCGGTGGCAAAGGGGCCCGCCACCACGGCTTCGGGTGCGTCTTCCTCGATGGCCCCCGTAAGGTCAATGATGCGCGCCCCCTCGCTCTGGGCCACCTTCCAGTGCCGGTGGGTGAACTCCGGCAAGCCGGCGAAGAAGGCAAAGTCCACGCGTTCGAAGCTCTCCTGGCTGATGGACTGGAGCAGGACGGGCTCGCCGCCGAACTCGGTCAAGGTACCCTGGAGTTCCTCCTCGTCCAGCAGGGCCAGGCTGCGGATGGGGAAGTTGCGCTGATCCAGCACCTCCTTCAACTCCTTGCCCTTGAGGGAGGAAGCGCCGACCAGCGCCACGCGCCATCCAGAAGCTTGCATGGTTGTTCAGGTCCCGGCAGCCAGATCGCCG
>CAYVGN010000171.1:3270-6884 GCA_964451215.1 uncultured Acidobacteriota bacterium | reverse complement strand
CGGCTGAGCAGGGCCTGGAAGCTCCGCACCCGGGCGGCGTCCTCGGCGGGTATACCCGCTCTGGCGGCGTCCTCGGCGGGTATGCTCGCTCTGGCGGCGTCCTCGGCGGGTATACCCGCTCTGGCGGCGTCCTCGGCGGGGAAACCTGCGATGGCCTCGGCCTCCGCCAGGACGTCCGCCAAGCTGCCGCCGGGCAGGGCATGCGCCTGCTCGGCCAGCAGGTAGAGCGCGTCATCGCTGAGGCCGTACATCGGCGAGCGCAGCACCGACGCCACCGCCACCTCGTTGCGGGCGTTGTCCAGCACCCGCAGAAAACTGACCACGTCGCGAACCTCGCGCGCGCCCCAGAAGCCGCGCCCGGTCTCGGCGAAGTAGGGGATGCCGAGGTCCTGAAGGGCGCGTTCGTACAGCTTGATGTCGCTGGCGGAGCCGAACAGCATGGCGACGTCGCCGTAGCCCAGTTGGCGCCCGTAGTCCCGCTGCTGCTTCTTAGTGATGCGCAGCGCGCCGGACTCGATCAGGTCGCGGATGCGCCGCGCCAGGTGACGCGCCTCGAACGGCCGCGTCTCGCCCAGCTTGCCGCTTTCGGCCCCGATCAGCAACAGCTCCACCGAGGGCTGGTCCTTGGGGAAAAAATCGGCGAAGCGGGGATCGGTCTTCAGCGGTTTAAACGGAGTGCCGGTGTTGGCGAACCGCGGTAGAAAATGGCGGTTGACGGCGGCGATGATCTCCGGGCGGCTGCGGAAGTCCTGGCGCAGGTCAATAAGGCCGTCCATGCGCCTGGCCGCTTCCGCCTGCTTCCGAAAGCCTTCCGGGTCCGCGTTGCGGAAGCCGTAGATGGACTGGGCGGCGTCGCCCACCACAAACAGCCTGGCTTCTGCTGCCAGCAGCCCGATGATTTGGTCCTGCACCGGGCTGGTGTCCTGGTACTCGTCCACCAGGACTTCCTGGAAGCGCCGGCTGATGCGCCCGGCCAGCGCCGCCTCCCGTTGGAGCATGCGCAAGGCCAGTTCCTCCAGGTCCTCGAAATCCAGCGCCGCAAGCAGGCGCTTGCGCTGGTTGTACTGGCAGTGCAGCTCGCCGAGCAGGTCGGCCACCGCCTCCCGCTGCGCGGCGGCCGCGCCATCGGGGGCTGGCGGCAGCAGCCCGGATTTGGCCCCCGGATCGCCTCCCAGCCGGCGCACCGTGTCGTAGACGCTGAGCAGCGCCTCCGGGTACTGGCTGCCCTTGAAGTGGCGGGAGAATTCCAGGAACTCCTGCGGCCGGCGCAGGCTGTAGTGGTGCAGGACGCGCTCCAGCACCGCCTGCCGGAGCAGGCCGGCGTGCACCTCGTCCAGCACCTGGAACTGGGGATCAACCTGGGCCTCGATGGCGTGCTCGCGGAGCAGCCGGGCGCAGAAGCCGTGGATGGTGGAGATGTAGGCCTGCTCCAGCAGGCGCCGCTGCTCGTCCAGGCCGCGTTTTTCCAACTCGTCGGCCAGCCGCGCCTTCATCTCGGCGGCCGCGTTCTCGGTGAAGGTGATGGCCAGGATGCGGCGCAGCTCCAGGCGGCCCGCGACCACGCCGCGCACCACCCGCTCCACCAGCACGCCGGTCTTGCCCGAGCCCGGCCCCGCCATCACCGCGATGCGCAGCGCCTCGCTTTGGATGGCGCCAAGCTGTTCTTGGGTGAAGGCGTCCATTTAGCGTTACCCTGCCCGGCACAAGGCCGGGCGCTACACAGCCACTGCCACCTCGGGCTCCCGCCGCACCTCCCACGGCGTCACCCGGCACAGGTCTAAGAATGCGCAAGCCTGGCATTGCCGGTCGGTCTTGCCCAGCACGTCAATCCGCCCGTTGCGGATTTCCGTGGCGTGCCTCTGGATCCAGCGCTGCCCCTCCACCATCAACTCGCGGAACGCCGGCGGCGCCAGAACCATCGCCTCTTCCGGAGGGTGGCCCCGGAACAGATGCCCGACCAGCGACTGGTCGTAGACCCCGTTGCGGCACGCATTTTCGGCTTTCAGCGGGTAGATCTCAGCGCCGGCCGGCGCCAGCCCGAAGATCTTTTCCAGCGCCAGCAAGTAGATGGGCAATTGCAGCGCCTGCCCCTCGCGAATCTCCTCGATGCTGTCCTGGCCGAAGCCGCTGGCGCTGTACTTGTAGTCCACCAGCAGGCCCAGCTTCTTGCGCTCGGCCCAGACCGCTTCGACGCGGTCCACGCGGCCCGGGATGCGGATGAGGGCCCCGTCCGCCAGCTCAACCTCCAGCGCCGGCACCCAACCCTGACCGAACCGCAGCTCCACGTACTTCTGGTCCAGCGCGGTGCGGTAGACCGCATCATGCTGCTGCTCCGCCGCGCTGAAGCGCTCCAGCGCCGCGCGCATCTCCTGGCGGATTTTGGCGGCCTGGTGGCCGGGCAGGATCCCCTCCTGCTCGGTCTTTTCCTGAAAAACGCGGTCCAGGACGGCGCCAATGGGCTCGCGGCGCCCGCCCCGCTCCCACTGCTCGATGCTGGCGTGGACGATGTCGCCCTGGAGCCGGTAGTCCAGTTCCTTGGGGCTGGGGGCACCTTCGAGCGCGAGCGTTTTCTCGACGAAGTAGCGGAAGGCGCACTGGGCGAAGACGCGCAGATCGGAGGCGCTGAAGGTGACGGCGCGGGCGCGCAGGCGCTCCAGGGCCGCCTCCAACCGCAACCGGGCGGGCCGGGCGGACAGCGCCCACGCTGCGCGCCGCGTGTCCCCGCGCAGGCGGAGTTCCTCGTAGAGAGCCACGGCCAGGTGGGTACGGCCGTTCCTGCTTGCACCCTGCTTCCCCGGACCTGGATCGGCGACGCCGGAGGGGCCAGAACGCCCCTCTGCACCCCCTTGCGCCAGTTCACTGTGCACCAGGGCTAGCAGGTCGGAGGCGTTGGCCGAAAGTTCTGCCGGGTAGACAATCTCCGACCGCTTCCGCACCAGCCGGGCGCAGGCTTCCGAGGTAAGCAGGGGCGCCAGGTCGCGCAGGAAGAAGGAAGGAAGCAGGTCCCTGCCGGCCGCATCCGACTGCGGGTGGCTCAGGTAGAGGCGGTGGCGGGCGCGGGTGACGGCCACATAGAACAGCAGCCGCTCCTCGCGGGCGCGGTCGGCGCTGGTGGGCAGCGGCCAGCCGCAGCCCTCTTCTACCGCCCGCCGGTCGCTGTCGTTCAGAAACAGCGACTCCTGGGTCGGGACGGGAAACTCTTTCTCCACCAGCCCCACCACGAAGACGGCGCCGAGTTCCCACTGGCGCGCTTCGAAGGGGCCCATCAGGTTCACCGCGTCCTGGCGGCGGTCGCGTACCCGGAAGCACGTGCGGGCCAGCAGACTGAGCGCTAGGTCGCGAAATTCGCCGAAGCTCATGGGGCCGCTGTTCTCGGCCTCGGCCGCCTCCGCAATTTCGGCCAGCAGCGCGGGAATGCGCCGCAGGGCCAGGGCCTCGGCACGCAGTTCCCACACCCGCTCCGGCGCCAGCCCGTCGGGAATCTCCACCTCCCGAGTGAACTGGCGCCAGAGCCGGAGCGCGGCGGCAGCCATGGCCGCCGGGCGGCGGGAAGCAGACTCCGCCTCGAGCTCCTCCAGTTGCCGCAGCACGCCCCCCATCACGCTGCCGGGCGG
>CAYVGN010000171.1:0-3260 GCA_964451215.1 uncultured Acidobacteriota bacterium | reverse complement strand
AGCGCTCGGCCACCTTGCGGCTGCGCACCGCCGCGTAGGGCGACTTCAGCCACTCAAACAGCGACTCGGGGCGGCTGCCTTCCAGAAACAGGTTCAGGCAGAGGCGCAGGTGGCGGCCGGCGGCGGTGTCCGCCAGCGAGATGGGGACGAAGGCGCGCAGCGGAATCCCCAGGCGGCGGAAGATGTCTCGAAACAACGGGGCGTAGTCAGCGGGGCGGCGCGCGATGATGCCGATGTCTCGGTAGCGGAAGTGGCCGCCGCGCGCCAGCAGCAGCACCTGGCGCCCCACCAGCTCGACTTCGTCGCGGCGGTCGGCGGCGGCCAGCAGGGTGAGCGCGCCGTCGGGGCCGAACAGCGGCGGGGGTGGCTCGGCGCGCCCCTCGCACAGCGTCCGCTCCACCTGGGCCAGCGAGCCAGCGTGGGCGCGCCGGTTGCCCACCAGCCACTCCTCCCGAAAGCCTTTCGACTCCAGCCAGGCGCGAGACCGCTCGGCCTGGTAGAAGAAACCGCGCCGGGTTGGGTCCAGCGTCAGGGCCACCTGGACCGCCCCGGCATGGGGCAGCAGCGCCTCCAAAAGCTGGCGCTGCTCGCGGGTGAAATCGGCGAAGCCGTCCACCAGCAACAGGGCCGGACAGAGCGCCCCGGCGTGGATGGCGTCCAGCGCGCGCGCCAGGCGCGCGCCCGCGTCGGCCCCGGCCTGCTCCAGGGCGGTGTTGTAAGCCCGCAGGAATGTCAGAAAAGAACGATGGCGCGGCTGCAGGGGATTGCCAGCCGCAGCGGCCGTCGGGGCCCGGCCTGCGCTCAACGCCCCTTCCAGTTCCTCGGCAGTGATCCCGGCCCGCCGCACCTCCTCGGCCGCTTCGGCCAGGGATGCCCGGAATCCTGGGAAGTCCGCCACGCGCTCAAACTGCGGCAGGCGCAATTCGCCCAGCAGCCGGCGCACCAGCAGTTCCTGGCGCGCTGCGCTGATCTCGCACGCGGCCGCCTCGGGAACCAGGCGCCGCAGCAGGTCCTCGAAGGTGCAGATGGAAGCGCCGGAGAATCCCCGGAGGTCGCTTTCGCGCAGCACCAGGTTGCGGGTGTGGTCCCGGTAGCTGACGGTGGGCAGCAGCAGCAGCGCTTCCTGCCTGCTGTCCGCCCGCAGCGCCTCCACAAGGGCCGCCAGCAACCGGTGACTCTTGCCGGCGCCCGCCGGTCCTAACAGCAGCAGCCGCCCGTTCCTGCCAACCCGTTTTTCCATTCCCTACCGCACTCTTATATAACCACAAACTATCCCCGGAACTTAACGCTTCACCGCCGCCGGAACGCCTCGATCCCCGGCAAGGGCGAAGGCGCCGGGCTATAATCAGGCAGTGCTTGCTTGCGAACAAAGCACTACAAGCTATTGCAAAACCTCTTTGGAGCCCCGTCAGGGCACGACTTCAGTCGTGCCAAAAGGAGGACAGAGGGGATGGGCTTTAGCACCTGAGGTGCGTCATTGGCCCTCAGCGGCTGAAGCCGCGGTCTTTGAGCCGTCGGTTCGGCACGGTCAAGACCGTGCCCTGACAACACCTTAAGAAGGGTTTTGCAACGGCTTCTAGCCACCTGATGACACTGAGAGAACTGCTGAGGGGCGTCGAAACGGCCAGCATCTGGGGGGACAGCGAAACCTCGGTCTCCGGCCTGCATTACGACTCCAGGCGCATCCAGCCCGGAGAGTTGTTCGTGGCCATCCGCGGCGAGAAGGCGGACGGACGCCGCTTCATCCCCCAGGCGCTGGAACGCGGGGCGGCGGCCGTGGCCGCAGAAGGCTTCGACCGTGGCGAGGGGCATTCTTGCCCCTCCTCACCAGGACAAGCAGGCACGCCCGTCCCCACTTCGACCCCCGTCTGGGTCCAGGTGAAGGACGCGCGCAAGGCCCTGGCGCTGGCAGCGGCCAATTTCTATCACCACCCGGCGCGCTCGCTCGTGCTGGCGGGGATTACCGGGACCAACGGCAAGACCACCACCGCCTTCTTGCTGGAATCCATCTTCGCCGCCGCGGGAAAGAAGTCGGCGCTGTTCGGCACGATCGAGTACCGGCTGGGGGGGTGCCGCCTGCCCGCCCCGAACACCACGCCGGAATCGCTCGACCTGCAGGCCTTCCTTGCCCAACTGCGCGCCAGCGGCGGGACGCACGCGGTGCTGGAGGTCTCCTCGCACGCGCTGGCCCTGGATCGCGTCTACGGCGCGCCCTTTCACGCCGCCGTCTTCACCAACCTAACGCGTGATCACCTGGACTTTCACGGCACGCTCGAAGCCTACTTCGCCGAGAAGCGCAAGCTGTTCACCGGTTGGGGCAGCGAGCCGCCGGAGTGGGCGGTGCTGAACGCCGACGACCCCTTTAGCGCCCGGCTGCGCCTTGGCGGAAGCGCCAACGTGCTCACCTACGGGCTCGATCCGGCGGCCCAGGTGCGCCCGGCGGGCGGCCAGAATGTCTCGCCCTCTTCCGGCCGTTTCCGGATGGAAACGCCGCGGGGAGAACTGGAAAGCGGCTCGCCGCTGCTCGGCCGTCCCAACGCCTACAACGTGCTGGCAGCTACAGCGACCGCCCTGGCCCTGGGCCTGCCGGTTGCCGCCATCGAGCGCGGCCTGGCCGCGCTCGATCGCGTGCCCGGCCGCTTCGAGCGCCTGCACGCCGGCCAGCCCTTCCTGGTGCTGGTGGACTACGCCCATACCGACGACGCCCTGCGCAACCTGCTCTTTACCGCCAGGAGCCTGCTAGGCCCCACGGGCCGCATCCTCACCGTGTTCGGGTGCGGCGGCGACCGCGATCCCGCCAAGCGCCCACTGATGGGCCGCGCCGCCGGCCAACTCAGCGACCTCGTCGTGCTCACCAGCGACAACCCCCGCTCCGAGGACCCCATGGCCATTATCCGCGATGCGCTGAGCGGCGTGCGGGAGACAGGCGTGGCTTACCAAGTCGAGCCCGACCGCGCCCGCGCCATCGCCTGGGCGCTGGCCGAGGCCCGACCCGGCGACGCCGTCCTCATCGCCGGCAAGGGCCACGAAGACTACCAGGTGATCGGCGAGCGCAGGCTCCCTTTCGACGACCGCCTGGTGGCCCTCGACACCCTCCACCGCCTTGGCTACTCGCCGCATAGCCACAGAGGCACACCGGACACAGAGAACCGAAAGGCGTAAGGTCCAGTTGTACGCGGGCTTTACGCTCAATGTCACTTACTTGAGCTTGTGGGTTTGCCTGGGAGCGCATCCCGCCCTGCGGGATGGCCTGCAACTTA
>CAYVGN010000170.1:0-6886 GCA_964451215.1 uncultured Acidobacteriota bacterium | reverse complement strand
CCGGCAGCGGCAAAGAGTAGAGGCCGGAGCGGTGGTAGGTGTCGATAAAATTCACGCCGATGGCCATGTGCCACACCAGCGCCTGCCCCGGCCCCGGCTGGCCGACCTCCACCTCCTCAAAGCGCAGAACCTCGGGCCCCCCGGTCTGATGAATGCGAATTGCCTTCGGCATCAATCCCTCCCAATGGTCGGTTGGCGACCTACCACTGTACAACGAGCCCCGGCCGGAACGAGTGCCCTCTTGCTGACGCTTGCAGAACTACCGTGGGGTCCGCTGCATGGAGGTTTCGGGGAATAGTCTGCCGCGGGCCGCTGCTGTAAGGCTGGAGCGAGGCTCCCCCGGCCCGCGTGCATAGGGCGGCGTCCGGTTTCGGCAGACGCCGCCCTTTTCCTCCTGGGCCGGGCAAGCTTCAGAACGTGAGCCGGAGAGAGAGCCGGACCGAGCGTCGGTTGTCCATGCCCTCCTGCGAATAGCTGCTGCGCAGCCGGGCGAAATCGGGGTTGGCAGTGATGTTGGCCGAACCAATGGGCAGCAGCTTCCCCGTTTTCTGGTCAATGTCGATGCTGAAGCTCCCCAGGTTGGCGATGCTGTTGTCACCCACCGGGGAGAGCAGCGGGTGGTTGAACAGGTTGTCGAAGACCGCCCGGAAACTGAGGCGCATCTTCTCGTGGATCTGGAAATACTTGGTGAGGCCGAAGTTCGCTGCCCAGGTGCCGGGACCGGTCAGGAAATTGCGCTTGGCGATCTTGGGGTTGCTGAACAGGTCGGTGCCCACCGGCGGCGGGGCAAAGGCCGCGGCGTCCCAGATCTTGTCGCCGCTCTTCTTGTTGGGATCGCCGACCACCAGCGGGCGGAACCCGCCCCCAAAGCCGCCGGTGGCATCCAGCGCGCTGCTGGCGATATTGCCGGGAGCCACCGGGAAGCAGTTGTCGCAGTCCCAGTACGGAGTAAAGCCCGTGCCGTTCTTGATGAACATATTGAAGGAGGTCTGCCAGCCCCCGACGATGCCATCCAGCACCTTGTTCATCGAGGAGCCGAACTGCCGGCCGCGCCCCACCGGCAGGTCGTAGCTGCCGTAGGCGATAAAGCGGTGGCGGGAGACGAAGCTGTCGCGCGACAGGTCCTGGTCGGGCTTGAACTGGTCCCACAGTGTGCTGCCGAGGCTGGAGTTGACGTCCACGCCGCTCGATTTCTGGCTCAACAGGGTATAGCTGGCGTTGAACACGAAGCCGCCGGACATGCGCCGGTTGAATTCGATTTGCAGGGCGTTGGAAAAGCCCCGGGCGATGTTGCCGTAGGTCACCAGCCAGTCGCCCAATCCCGGGAAAGCCAGGCGCGCGTCGTCGGCGGGGGAGAGGTCGCAAGGCCGGTCCTCATCGGCGCCAGTGGGGTCACAGATGGTGACGCCGTCGCCGGTGGTGACGCCGAAGGGGATCTCGTTGGGCGGCAGCATGTTGTGGTCATAGCCGGCGAGCAGGCCGCTCATCCGCGTGCCCAGGTAGGAGAAACGCAGCGCGCTCTTCCAGGGCAGCTCCCGCTCGACGGTCACGTTGTACTGCTGGATGCGGGGGGCCTGGACGTCGAAGGCATAAGCGTTCATGGCGGGCGCGCCGCTCAGGGCGGCGACCACACCGCCGGTGAAGGGGCGCGGCCACGACGACAGCGGAGCCTCCGCCCGGGCATTCCTTCGGATCGTCTGGTTGAAGGGGTTGGTGGCCATGGAGTCCCGCATGCCCTGGGCCGCCGAGGTGGGATAGAAAAGGCCCCAGCCGCCCCGGAACACCGTTCTGTCCGTGAAGCGGTAGGCGACGCCCAGACGCGGCGCCAAGTTGTTCTTGTCGGTGCGGATCAGGCCGCGTCCCACGCCCGCTTCCTTGGCGGTCACCACTCCGAACGCCACCATGCGTGGGTCAATTCTGGAGATGGTGGCCTGACTGGGCACCACGAAGCGGCCGCGCTTGTCGCCGGAGCGGTACCCGGTATCGAAGTTCACCAGCAGGTCGTTCGCTTCCACAAACGGAGTCAGCAGCTCATAGCGCAGGCCGAGGTTCAGCGTCAGCCGCTCGTGGATGCGGAAGTCGTCCTGGAAGAAGAAGCCTTGCTCCCAGTTGGTGACGTCCATCGAGCCGCGGGCGGCGACGTTGGAAGCCACCGAGTTGGCGGGCAATCCCAGCAGGAGGCGCACCAGCGGGCCCAGGTCGTTGGCGGGGCCGGTGTAAACGACTTGACCGCGCGGCTGCCCGCGGCCCAGGGTGAAGCCATCCAGGACGTGGTTGTGGACCAGGTCAAACCCGGCGCGGACGCTGTGCCGGCCTTTCACCCAGCTCAGCGTGTCGCCGAAGCTGAACATCTTCTGGTCCAGCGGCCGGTGGGCGTTGCGGCCGCCGCTGGGGAATCCCACGAACTGCGAGCCGTAGGTGATGGGAATCGTGCCCCACTGCTTGGGAGCGTCCGGGCCGACGACGGCCGCGTAGGCATTGATGTCCTCCTGGTTGAACCCCAGGCTCGTCAGGAATTCGGCCACCTTGATCCGGGCCCGGCGGTACGTGGACTGGTAGTTGAAGCCGCCCCGCGCCTCATTGATCAGCCTGGGGGAAAAGCTGTGATTCCAGGAAAGAGAAACCGTGTGGTTGGACTGCTCCGATACCAGGGTGCCCAGGCTGGTGAACGGGCTGGCGTAGGCGCTGAAGGTCCCATCCGGGTACATTGTGTTGACTACGCCGTAAACCTTGTCCCGGTCGGAGAAGTCGTGGTCAATGCGGCCGGTGTACAGGGGGCGAGTGGTCAGGCCCTTGGTGGTGGCCGCGTACTCCACCAGCCGGCCATTGTTGGCATTGATGGGGGCGTCCAGGCTCGTCACCGGGAAGTACTTCTTGAACAGCGCCGTGGTGTACGGGCTGAACAGGCGCGAGGGGATGGTCACGAACCGCTGGGTGCCGGCGACGGTGATGGTGTTGGTGGCGATCTCTGCCGGCGTCAGCGACACGTCGGCCGGCACCGCCGGCTTGCGGGAGTCGGCGACCCGCCGGAAATCCCCGTTGATCACCGACTGGTGAGGTAGATTGGTGGCGCGCCAGCGCACCGGCCGCGCGCTCCAGCGGTGCTCATAGGCAAACTGGAAGAACGTTTTCTCCCGCGAAACGGGAAGCGGGCCGCCGAACGAGCCGCCGGCCTCGGTGAAGTTGAAGGTAGGACGAGGAAACTCGGGCACAGCGTAGGTGGGCAGGAAGTTGGCCTTGGCGATCTTGTCGTCAATCGTCCAGGCCGCCAGCGCCGAGTTCTTGTTGTCGTAGAACAGCGAGCCGTGGTACTCCTTCCCGCCCCGCTTGGTGGAAACGCGGATGTTGGCGATGCCGGCGTACTCGGCCGTGAAGCTGTTGGAGAGAACGGTGAGTTCGCCGATCGTTTCCAGCGACGGCTGGCCGCCGATGGCCTGGCCGAAGCCAGCCCCGGTGGCCCGCTGGCCGTCCAGCGCGAAATTGGCGCCGTAGCTCTGGGACCCGATGAACTTGAACCCGTGTTCCGGGTTGTACGTGATGTTGGGGTTCAAGTAGAGGAACTGGTAGATGTCGCGGCTGTCCCGGGGCAGGTCCAGGATCTGCTGGGTGCTCAGCGTGGCCGAGATCACCGGCGCCTCCATCTGGATCAGGGGCGCCTCGGTGGTTACCGTGATCTGCTCGGCCACGGTTCTGGGCGTGAGCCTCACGTCCACGCGGACCGTGCTGGTGCCGCGCAGAACCACGTTCACCACCTCGGCCGTGTTGAAGCCGGTGTAATTCACCGTCACCTTGTAAGTCCCGAACTTGAGGTTGGGCACCTCGTAGTTGCCTAAGGCGTCAGTGGTCCGCTCCACCTTAATGTCGGTGGCCGTGTCGGTAATCACCACCGCCGCGCCGGCGATGACACCCCCCTGCGCGTCGGTGACGGTCCCGCGGATAATCCCCAGGTCTGTCCCCTGCCCGTAAGCAAGCACGGCCCCGAGCAGGAAGAGAACCGTCACAGTGCCTGCCCGCACGAATCTGCTCAGGCTGTTCATGACTGCCATCCTTTCTGTCAAGTTGGCTGAGTGTTGAAGGGGTGGCGCCCGCCGGCGAGGTCGCGTTCGCCCGAAGTGGGAATCTGCCTGACCGCCCCGCATGCTCACTCCAGGCCCAGCGCCCTGTTCCGAAGCGCTATTCCAGCCATCAGTTCAGCTCGTCCCCCGCGCGCCCCTCCGCATACACCAGCGACAACTTGCTGTCAACGAGAAAGAGAGAAAACCGCACAAAAGCATCTGCAGTTCGTGATGGCCGACAAGGAAGCTGGGGCACGGGCGGCCCAACCCGAGGCGCCACCGTCAGGGAGCGCAGGGTGCGGTACTATTGCCAAGGTCATTGTTTGGTTCAGGAGACCAGCCATGGAACGACGAGAGTTCTTGAAGGCAACGGTCGCTTCGGCCGCCAGCGGGCCCTTTGTGGGCCGAGTCTTGGGGGCCAACGAGCGGATCGCCATCGGTCAGATCGGGCTGGGTGCCCGCGGCTACTATGAACTGACGCTCTGTTTGAAGAACCCCGGCGTGGAGGTGCTGGCGCTCTGCGATGTCTGGAAACCGCTGGTGGACCATGCGCTGCGGAAGGTCGGGGGCAAGGCGGAGGGTTACCAGGACTTCCGCCGTGTCCTCGATCGCAAGGACATTGATGCCGTCTTTGTCTCCACTCCCGACCACTGGCATGCCCCCATCTCCATCCTGGCCTGCCAAGCAGGAAAGGACGTCTACTGCGAAAAGCCGTTGACTCACCGCGTGGTGGAAGGCCGGCGAATGGTGGAAGCGGCCAGCAAGTACCGCCGCGTGGTGCAGACCGGCAGCCAGCAGCGTTCGGCGCCCCACTTCGCCAAGGTGCAGGAACTGATCCAGAGCGGCTACATCGGGCAAGTCTCGTTTGTGGAGTGCTGGAACGTGGGGAACCAGTTTCCCGAGGGATGTGGCAACCCCCCGAATGAGGAGCCGCCGCCCGGGCTGGATTGGGACCTGTACCTCGGACCGGCCCCCCAAGTCCCCTACAACCGCAACCGCTTCATCTGGAACTACCGCTGGTTCTGGGACTACTCGGGGGGAATGATGACGGACTGGGGCGCCCACCACCTGGACAGCGTCCACCAGATCATGGGGGTGGATGCGCCCCTGGCTGTCTCCTCCAGCGGCGGTAGATTCCTGCTCCGGGACAACCGCGAGACCCCCGATATCTTCCGCGCTGTCTTTGAATATCCCGGCTTCGTCGTCTGCTATACGAACAACACCGTGAACGGGCACCGGATTGCCAACCGTCCTTACGGCATGATGTTCCACGGCACGCTGGGCACCTTGATTGTGGATCGAGCCAGCTATGAGGTGGTTCCGGAGTTCCGGGTCGAAGGCCCGTCTTCTGCGCGCGACATGGTGGCCGCCTTGCTGCAAAGCCGCCAGGGTGCGGAAGCGGGCTCTCAGACCGGCGCCCCTGCGGTGGTGCGCCAGCCTGGCGAAAGCCGCGGTCCCCGTCCCGAGCCGAAGCCGTTGTGCGAAGCGGTCAAGGTTACAGGCATTTCGCTCGACCCGGAGATCCAGACGGTTCACATCCAGAACTGGCTGGATTCGATCAAGAGCCGCAAGACACCTGTGGCCGACTGGGAGATCGGTCATCGGGCCGTTACCGCCTGCCACCTGGGAGTGATTGCCCAGAGAACCGGCAGGAAGATTCGTTGGGATGCCCGGACCGAAAGGATCCTGGGCGATCCGGAGGCCGAGCGCATGCTGACCAAGGATTACCGGGCGCCGTGGACTCTGCCTGAGGTGTAGTCGGGCGCGGGAGGAATGGAGTGGTGAGGCTTACAAGAAGGCAACTGGTGGGGCTGGCCGCGGCGGGCTCCTTTTCCTCCAGGCTTGCCGAACCAACGGAAAACGCCGAGACCAAGCCCCCCTTGGTCGTGCAGTCCTTCATCTGGACACAGCAACTGCGCGCTCAGAACAAGGCGCTCGGGGACGCCCTGGACGAAATCTTTGCCACGGCCCGCAACGCTGGCTTCCGGCACATGGAGTTGATGCCGGCTTTCCTGGAGCCTGATGTGACGCAGAGGACTTTGGGCCTTCTGAAAAAGCACAGCCTGCGGGCTCCAATCGTGTACTTCGGCGGACCGATGCACGAGCCGGCTGCCGCGGAAAAGACGATCGCGCGGGCCGTGGAACTCGGTGAGGTGGCCAAGGAAGCGGGGGCGCGCGCCATCAACTGCAATCCGCTCCCCAAGGCGGGCCGGGGCCGCAAATCGGATGACGAATTGACCACGCAGGCGGAGGCCCTGAACCGGCTGGGCGAGCAACTGCGCTCCCGCGGGCTGCGCCTCTTCGTGCATCATCACGATGTGGAGATGGCGGAAGACGCCCGAGAGTGGCGGCACGTCTTGAACCACACCGATCCCTCGTTGGTATCGCTTTGCGTGGACGTCGAGTGGGCCGTTCACGCCGGCCAGAATCCGCTGAAGCTGCTGGAAGAAGCCGGCGCCAGGGTAGCCAGCCTTCATTTGCGGAACTCGGTCGGGAACGTGTGGACCGAAACCCTCGGGGAGGGAGACATCAACTACCGGCAGGTCGCCGCCCGCCTGAACCGGGCCAGGCTCAAGCCCTACCTTGTCGTGGAACTCGCCTATGCGAGAGAGACCAAGGTGACCCGGAGCCTGCTGGAGAATCTGCGGCTCAGCCGCATCTACGCCGAGAAGGTCTTCGGCCTTTAGCCCTCTTGCATCGCCCCGGAGGGCAAGAAAAGCCTCGTTTCCGCATTCTTCTATCGCCCCCGCGGGGCTCTTCCTGTTCTGGACACGGCAGTCGCCGGGCTTGCGCCCTGAGCTAAGATCTGCCGCTCTGTTCGTGGGCTGGGA
>CAYVGN010000169.1:3679-6887 GCA_964451215.1 uncultured Acidobacteriota bacterium | reverse complement strand
GAGTAGACCCAGGGAACGAGCTTGCCGCGCACATCCAGGTGTGCTTCGGCGCGGTAGACGCCGGGCTCGTGAACCGGGAACAGCAGGCGGCGACTGTGCTGTTCGCGGATCAGGCCGCCGTTGCGGATCAACCGCAAGGTGGCCGGCACGGGGGAGCGGATATCCAGCGCTGTTTGTGGTTCGAACCGGACCTCGTCGCCCATGATGGCGACGCGCAACGGGGCGGGTCCCGCTCCCTGCCGCTGCGGGTCGCGGCTCTGATCCCCTTTCAACAGGGCGAAGTCAAAGCCGGTGGCCGTGACCAGCGAATCGAACGCGACGTAGGCGTGGCCGCTTTCCAGGGCAGCCCGCAGGTCCCGTTCCGTCTTCGCCGGAGCGAGCAGGCGCGTGCTGACATAGTGGAAGCTGCGCTCATACAGGTCCGCGTCAACGCGCCAGAGCGTGCGCCCGGGCGCCAGCTCTCCGCCGAAGAGGGCCCGCGCCAGGGCCCGCGAGATCCGGCCGTGGCCTTCCCAGATCGGCGGGCCCTCGGCTCCGCTGGTATCAGCCAGGACGATGGTCCCCGCGCGGCTCACCACCAGGCGGAGGCCGTTGTTTTGATGCGCGTCGTTGCCGGCGATGCCCACGATCCGGCGGCGTTCGGTGAAGCGGTCCCACAGCTTCAGGTAGTCGCGCGGCTCGCGGAACAGTTGGTGGTAGACGCGCATTGGGTAGCGCTCCATGGACCAGAGCTGCTCCGACAGGCGCCAGAGCAGCGACAGGCGCGCCTGGCGGGCATCGGTGTGCAGGTTGTAGATTTCCATGCCCGCCCAGTTCTTCAGGTCCCAGCGGCGCCTGGGGTCCTCCGGGTGATTGAGGAAGACGACGGCGCCCAGAGCCCGCACGTCGTCCACAAAGCCCTGCAACGGCTGGTGCGGGTTGTAGCGGCTAGGCGGGCGGTCGAGGAAGAAGGGCATGACGCCGTCGCGCATCTCCGCCCCGGCCACGAACAGGACCCCGTCGTGCTCGCCGCGCAGCGCCTGGCTGATCACGTGGTTGTCGGTGAGCCAGCCGTAGTGGTCGGCGGTGAAGACGAAGTCGAGCCCTACCTTCCGCGCCGCGGCAATGATCTCCCGGGGCGTCCCCATGCTGTCATGGGAAAGGTAGGTGTGCACGTGGATGACCCCGCGCAAGTCCAGGAGGCCGTCGGGCCGCGGCTCAGCCGGCCCAGCCGTGCGCCGGATATCAGCCAGCGCTGCTTCTGTGCGGGGGTAGACGTGGAAGCGGCGGTAGAGAAACGGCACCTGAGACGCCACTCCCGCGCCCAGCAGGGCAAGCAATAGTGCGAGGGCAATTTTGCGCTTGAGCTGACGGTTCAAGGTTCGCAGGCGCAGCCTTCCGCCCTATCGGGCGACTCGCGGCGGCGAGGTCGCCTCTACATTTTCCTATGACATGACCGAGCCGCCGCAGATGTTAATGGCCTGGCCGTTGATACTGCGCGCCTCTTCCGAGGCCAGGAACACCGCCAGTTCGGCCACTTCCTCGACCGGGACCAGGCGGCCTTGTGGGCTCATGTGTTCCAGCGCCTGGCGGGCCTGCTGGGGCGTTCGGCTGGTCTTTTCCACGATCTGCCGGAGGGCCGCCTCGGTCATCTCCGTATCCACCCAGCCCGGACAGATGGCGTTGGCCGTAATGCCGCGGGGCGCCATCTCCAACGCCACCGAGCGCGTGAAACCGAGCACGCCGTGCTTGGCCGCCGTGTAAGCAGGGGCGAACGGGATGGCCTGGCGGCCGGCCACCGATGCAACGTTGATGATGCGGCCATACTGGGCGCTCAACATGTGCGGCAGCGCGGCGCGTGTGCACAGGTAGGTGCCGGTCAGGTTGACCGCGATGGTGTGATTCCAGGTCACCTCGTCGCAGTCCACCAATTTCCCGCGGTCCGCCGTGCCCGCGTTGTTCACCAGGATGTCGAGACGGTTCCAGCGCTCCAGGGTTGCCTCGACCGCGCGCTCAACCGACCGCGAGTCGGTGACGTCGCAGGCCAAGGGCAGCGCCTCCCGGCCGCCGGCGCAAATCTCTTCGGCCACGGCTTCCACCTGCTGGCGCGTCCGCGCCGCCACCGCCACCCGGGCACCCTCCCGCGCGAATGCCAGGGCGATTGCGCGCCCGATGCCGCGCCCCCCGCCGGTGATCAATGCCACCCTGTTCTCCAACTTCATTCGCCGGATGGTAGCAGGAAAGCCTTCAGCTTTCAGCCCTCAGCCATCAGCCCGTGCTTGCTGAGACCTGAAACCTGGAACCTGAAACCTGAAACCTGAAACCTGAAACCTGGAACCTGGAACCTGATCGTCCTACAGCCACTTGCTGAGGAATTCGTAGGCGGCCTGCCGCACCGGCGCCGGAAACTCATGCCCGGCATCGGGATAGACTGAAACCAGGCGCTCGGCCGCGCGAAAGGCGCGGGCATAAACAGGCCGGGCCGTCTCCACGCAGTCGCGGACGCCCGAGACTTCGAAATTCGAGTCCCGCAGCGGCGCGCTAATGAAGATTGGTCGTGGCGCCAGCGCGCATAGCACGTCGGGGAAGTCAAACGGCATGCGCGCCGGGTCCTTGCCGTATTCTTCGGCGATACGCGGCATGTAGCCCTTGTGGCTCCAGCCGGTCAGGTCGCCGCTGCGGTACTTGCGGAAGGAATTGAACCCGCAACTGGTGACCATGGCGCGAACCCGGCGGTCGAAGGCAGCGACAAACAGGGTGTTGTGGCCGCCCAGCGAATGCCCGATGCAGCCGATCCGCCCGCGGGCAACCTGGGGCAGTGATTGCAGCAAGTCCACCGCCCGCATGTGGTTCCAGATGCCCTTCATGGTGGCGCTGGCATAGCCGTGCGCGTAAGGGTCGAACCGGTAGTCGCCGAAGTTGGGGTAGTCGGGCGCCAGCGTGACGCAGCCGCGCTCGGCCAACTCCCGGGCGTAGTGCAATTCGGGGTTGCCGCCCACCCCGGCCGGCTCGCCTTTGCCCATGCGCACGGTCTGATGAAGGCACAGGATGGCAGGGACACGCTTCCGCAGTCGGCGGGGAACCAGCAGATAGGCCGGAACGCGGTCGCCGTCGCCGCCGGCAAAGGTGATTCTCGTCCGGGTGAATCCCGGCAGTTCCTCCCGCTCCAGCTCCTCCACCTCCAGCGGCGTCTTCTTCGGCCAGGGCAGTTCGCCCATCACCAGTTGCA
>CAYVGN010000169.1:0-3669 GCA_964451215.1 uncultured Acidobacteriota bacterium | reverse complement strand
CTCCTCGCGCTGGCGGGCTGGCCCACTCCGCCCGCTCGTCCAGCAACGCGGGCCAGCCCGCCAGCGCGAGGAGAAAGGCCCGTCGGTTCACAGCGCCAGCCAAGCCACCGCAGCTTGTGTTGAAAAACCCCACCGCCAGTTCGTCTCCAGTTCCCCGGGCATGGGACAACACTACACCGTCAAGGGGCCACCGGTGGGGGCGGCCCTATGAAGCCTGGTTCGAAACTCGAACGGGTGTCAATAGGGCAGCCGATCTGGGTAAGAACTTCCCAGCCGGCCCCTATGCCTCCCGGGCAGGATTCCCGCCCGTTGCTGAAGAGAAAGGCCTTTGAAACCGTGCTGGAGTGGCGAGCCGGTTGCACCAACGCGGGGTAGACGAAGTGGCGTCGGCGAGAGGGAGCTCGGGCACACCCCAAAACCTCCGTGCAGCTTCCTCTCGCCCTCTTCCTCGCGTCTGGCGGTTGAGAACCGCATCTATCAGCGAGAGTAGGGGCGGAAAGGGGGCCGCCCCTACGACGCATTCACGCGGCCTTCTGGGTAGGCCGGCTCTCCTTCACAGGTGAACGCGTTCGACCGCAGGAATCCCTACGCGCCGCAGCACAGACTCAACCCCGTTGGCATCCAGCCGCGAGGCGTCGTACTCCACCCGAATCAGCTTCTGCGCCTCGTCCAACCGGATCGCCCGGATGCCAAAGTAGCTCTGCCACTCCTGCGTGCGGGGCAGCATCTCCGGGCGGATCTCGCCCTGGTAGCGAAATGTGATTTCAACGGCGGTCATGTTTTAGGCTCTAGGCTTTAGGCTCTACGCTTTAGGCTTGAGGGCCGAGCGGTTTGCCCCCTGAGCCTCAGTTCTCCAGTCTGCAGGCCGGATACGTCCGGTATTCTATCTGTATGGCGCAGGTGACGGAAGGGACAGGCCAGGGAAAAAGCGGGGCTGCCGCCGGCAAGGGTGCAGCGGTCGTGACGCTGGACATCTCCGGGATGCACTGCGCCTCCTGCGTGGTCCGCGTCGAGAACGCGCTGAAGCGGGTGCCGGGCGTCACGCACGCCTCGGTAAACCTGGCGACGGAGAAGGCCACCGTCACATTGGCTCCGACTGCCGCGCCGGCTGAGAAGTTGCTCGAAGCGGTTTCGGCCGTGGGCTACGAAGCGCGCCTGGCCCCCGGAGCGGCGGCGCGCGCCGAGCAGGTGGCTGCCGGGCTCGCGCGGGCCGGCAGGAGTCTCCGCCGCCGGATGGTACTGGGCATTATTCTGACGGTCCCCATCTCGGCCCTCAGCATGGCCTTCCATCCCTTTGCAGGGCGCAACCTGGTGCTGTTCCTGCTGGCGGTCCCCGTCTGGCTCTACTGCGGCTGGCCGTTTCACCTGGGCGCGCTGAAGAACCTGCGTCATGGCACGGCCAACATGGACACGCTGGTTTCGCTGGGCACCAGCGCCGCCTTCCTCTATAGCGCCGTGGCTGCCTTCGCGCTGGGCCGCGCCCACGAGGTCTACTACGACACGACCGCGGTTATTGTCACCCTGATCCTGGTGGGGCGGAACCTGGAGCAGCGGGCGCGTTCGCGCACCGGCGAGGCCATCCGCCGGCTGCTGGCGCTGCAGCCGCAGACGGCGCGGGTGCTGCGCCAGGGCAGGGAAGTGGAGATCGCCATCCAGCAGGTGGCGCCGGGCGACGTGCTGGTGGTGCGGCCCGGCGAGCGCATCCCGGTGGACGGCGAGGTGCTGGAGGGCGCCTCGGCGGTGGACGAGTCCATGCTCACCGGCGAGAGCCTGCCGGTCGACAAGAAGCCGGGCGATGCGGTGGTGGGCGGCACAGTGAACGGCCACGGCGCACTGCGCTACCGCGCCACCAAAGTCGGCGAGGACACCACCCTGGCGCAGATCGTGAAGCTGGTGGAGCAGGCGCAGGTCTCCAAGGCGCCCATCCAGCGGCTGGCGGACCGGGTGGCCGGAATCTTTGTTCCCACAGTGATCCTGGTGGCCCTGGCTACCTTTGCCGCCTGGCTCCTCCTGGGCAAAGCGGGGTTGGCGGGCGCACTGATACCGGCGGTTGCCGTCCTGGTCATCGCCTGCCCCTGCGCCATGGGCCTGGCCACACCCACCGCCATCATGGTTGGCACGGGCAAAGGGGCCGAAAGCGGCGTGCTCATCAAGGGCGGGGAAAGCCTGGAGCGAACGCGCGAGATCTCAACCATCATCCTGGACAAGACCGGCACGCTCACCCACGGGCGCCCGGAGGTGACCGAGATCGTCCCGGCGGGTGTTTCGGAAGCCGAGCTGTGGCGGCTGGCGGCGAGCGTGGAGCGCAACTCGGAGCATCCGCTGGGCCGGGCCGTAGTCCGGGCGGCCGTGCGGCGGCTGCCCGGCTTGGACCTTTCCCCGGCATCGGAGTTCGCCGCCATCCCCGGCTTCGGCGTGCGGGCGGTGGTGAACGGATCAAGAGTGGTCATCGGCACCCGCGAACTGCTGCGGCAGTACGGCGCCGATCCGCGGGCGCTGGAGGAGCGCGTGCGGGCGCTGGAAGAGGAAGGCAAGACGGTGCTGCTGGTGGCGGAGAACAGCCGGCTGGTCGGCCTGCTGGCGGTGGCCGACACACCGAAGCCGGAAGCCCACGATGCCGTAGCGGCCCTGGAAGCGCTGGGCCTTGAGGTGCTGATGATCACGGGCGACAACCGCCGAACGGCGCTGGCCATTGCCCGCCAGGCAGGGATCGCCGAAGCTCGCGTGCTGGCCGAGGTGCTGCCGCAGGACAAGGCGCGCCGCGTGAAGGAACTGCAGAGGCAGGGACGGGTGGTGGCCATGGCAGGCGACGGCATCAATGACGCGCCGGCGCTGGCTCAGGCTGACGTCGGCATTGCCATCGGCACCGGCACCGATGTGGCCATCGAGGCGGCCGACATCACCCTGGTGGGAGGCGACCTGCGGGCCGTTGCCCGCGCCATCCGGCTCAGCCGCCGCACCGTCCGCACCATCCGGCAGAACTTGTTCTGGGCGTTTATCTACAACGTGGTGGGTATCCCCCTGGCCGCTCTCGGCTATCTCAACCCTATGTTTGCTGCCGCGGCCATGGCGCTCAGCTCGGTGAGCGTGGTGACCAACTCCCTGCGCCTCCGAGGCTTTCAAGCTTAGTCATGAATGATGAACTATGAGTTATGAATGGCCGGATCGCGGCCTGAACTCATCATTCATAATTCATCATTGGCTTCAGCCCTCAAACATCCGCAGCTCTTTCTCCAGCACCTGGCGGGCGATGAAGTCGCCGGTTTACGCGCTGGCGCTGGACTTGCGACGGTCCGGTGCCTGCCGGCGATCGGTTCCCAGCCGCGGCGTCTTGCGCCGGTCCTCCTTTTGCCGGCGATCCTCTGTGCGCCTCTCCTCCATAGCTGCTTCTCCTCCTGCGCGCGGCCTACGATACCACCCTGAAGGGACACAGAACAGCGCTTTCTGCCCGCGCGGGGCGCCTCGGCGGAAGGCCGGGGATCAGGCGGCTTGACAGCGCGGGAAGCCGACGAACAGCGGCTCGGGAACAAGCTGGACGTCGAAACGCTCGCGGACACCCCGCTGGATCTCGCGCATGAACTGGAGCAGTTCGGCGGCGGTGGCGCCGCCGCGGTTGACCAGCGCCAGCGTGTGTCTGGAGGACAGGCCGACCCGGCCGCGGCCGTAGCC
>CAYVGN010000168.1:2601-6892 GCA_964451215.1 uncultured Acidobacteriota bacterium | reverse complement strand
CCGGCTCCGCCGTCCCGCTGGTTCTGTATCAAAGCGGCGTCCCCAGCAACACCGTTACCCTCGCTATCCGCTAAAGCAACTTTTACCGTTTTTGGGCCCCAGCCAGCAGAATCATCCTTGCATTTTTACACTTTGGGAGAGGAACCTCTTTTTCTTGGCACGCAACGTGCTCCTACGGTTGGGCGCGCGGACGCGCGCCCGCGCGAGACAGTTGAGAGAAACGGCGTCTGCGGATATGCTGGCGCCACAAGCGCCCGAAATTCTGGCGGGGAGGGCAGATTTGCGGGCAGTTTCATAGCAGGCACTTCATGCCAACGGGGCTGGCGGCGGGACGGAAGATCGGGGCCTACACACTGCTCGAGAAGCTGGGAGCGGGCGGGCTCGGCGAGGTGTGGAAGGCGCGCGACCGGCGGCTGAACCGCGTGGTGGCCCTCAAGTTCATCACCGCCTGGCGCGAGGGCTCGGCGCCCGCCGCCGACCTGCTGCGGGAGGCCCGCGCCGCTTCCGCCCTCAACCATCCCAACGTCATCACCATCTTCGAAGTGGGCGAAGCCGAGCCGGGCACCTACCTGGCCATGGAGTTCGTGCAGGGCGAAACGCTGCGGGCACGCTTGAAGCGGCCGCCCGTGCCGCTGGAAGAGGCGCTCGATATCGCCGGGCAGATGGCTGATGGGCTGGCCGCCGCTCACCGCCAGGGCATCGTGCACCGGGACCTGAAGCCGGAAAACATCATGCTGCGGGCCGACGGCTACGTGAAGCTGCTCGACTTCGGGCTAGCCAAGGTGCTGCCCTGGGCGCAGGCCGCGGTCGCGTCAACGGTGGGCGGGGCCACCGAGACCGGCCAACTGGTGGGCACCTTCGACTACATGTCGCCCGAGCAGGCGCGCGGCCAAGCGGTGAGCCCGGCCAGCGATGTCTTTTCGTTCGGAATTGTGCTGTACGAGATGCTGGCGGCCGAGCACCCCTTCTCAGGTACGACCCCGCTCGACACGCTGAGCGCCATTCTGACGAAAGAGCCCGAGCCGGTGAGCGCACGCTGCCCGGCGGTGCCGGCGGCGCTCAGCGACGTCGTCGCGCGTTCGCTGCGCAAAGAGGCCGGCCAGCGCTTCGCCTCGGTGGCCGAGCTCCGTGAGGCGTTCCGCCAGGCCCGTACTCCGCAGGCCCCCGCGGCGCCCGCGCCCGCCGCTGTCCACCACAAACCCCGGTGGATGCAAGCGATTGGCGCAGCGCTCATGGCCACGTTACTTTTGCTGGCGGCCTGGTTCCTGGCGCCCGCCCGCGGCCGCGCACCCGCGGCGCGCGTTCAGTCCATCGCCGTCATGACCTTCCGCGCGCCGTCGGAAGACGTGCGCGTTTCCGGGCTGGTCCAGACCTTGCCCGAGGATTTGGGCAGCGCGCTCGCGCGCGCCGGCTACCTGGTGGCTTCGCACCGCAGCGTGCTCGAGCTGACCGGCCCGGCTGACCCGCGCACGGTCGGCGTCCAGCTCGGCGTGGATGCTGTGCTCGAAGGAAGCCTGCGCCCCGCGGGCAACAAGTTCAAGGTGCACGTCGAGCTGGTCAACAGCCGTAACGGGTTCCAGATCTGGAGCGACACCTTCACCGCCGAACTGGATGAAGCCAGCGGTGGCGAGGGTCGAACGGCGGAGGAGATCGCCCGGCAACTGAAACGCTCGCTGGCGGAGCCGAAATGAATGGGCCTGTTCCTGGTCGGTATGGACGGGTCTGCAGGGGCCGGCTTTACGCCCGCCGCCCGAATTTCGGCCGGCCTACGGAGCCGAAAGGGATGGCAGCCCGCCTGCTCCTTATCCGGGTGCGAGTTCGGAGATGGGGATGACCTTTCCAAGGATCTTGCTGAAAACACGGGCCGTCGGAGTTGGGCGGCGAACGGCGCTGGCCATGATTCTGGCGGTGCTACTGCCAGCTTTCCTGCCGGTGACGCGGGCCCAGGCCTCGCCCGCGCGGCTGACCCGCATTTCGCCCACGCTAATCGAGATCACCGGCGGCGAGGGGAAACAGGCCTGGCGCTTGCAGTATGGCACCAAATCCCATGTAGACCTTCCGCAAACCTTATTCGTGACCGCGGGCGAAGACCGCGCCTGGTTCAGCCATATGTCCTGGCTGCGCCTGATCGACACGCGCAGAGGGGTGGTCCTCGGACGGTGGCATTTTCCCAGTCAGATCATGCGGCTCGTCCCCGAGGGTAGCCGCGTCCAGGTGGAGGTGAAGGCCGAAGATGGGGCGACTTGGGATCACATCCGTCGTACGGTTACCTTCGACCCCAACTCGCCCAAGATTCCCTTCTGGCTCTCATCGTACCTCTTGCTTTTCCGGCTGCCGGCCTGGGAGGCCGATTTTCACCAATTTCGGCCGGACCGGGTTAAGTTCGGGCCCTACGGAGCCGCCCCTGGATCCGGCTTCGCTAGCGCCGCGCTCGCGGAGCTTTCCGCCCAGGAAGCAAAGGGACTGATTCCTGAACTGGAAGAGGCGCTCCGCCGCGATCCGTTCTCGCCCTGGATGCGGGTGACACTCGGCAAGCTGCTCGCCGACGTGGGAGACAGCCGGGCCGTCTCGCTGATGCAGCAGGCGGTCGAGCTGCCAGCCGATTACACTGAGTTGTTTCCAATCTCCGCCTTCTTGCACCAGCACGGTTACAGCGAGCAGGCCACCACAGCGTTCGAGCGCGGTTACCGCGATTTCTATGAACACGGCAACGATCCACGCCTGCTCCCCGCCTTGATTGGGCGGCTGATCATGTTTCACGAAGACATCTCCAAGCTGAACGAAGCCCAACGAAAGGAGTACCTGGAGCGCGTTTACCGGGTGGGGCCGTGGGCCGAGGGCGCGGTGTATGCTTGGCAGATCCATGCCCGTTCGCTGGCGGCTGTCGGCCGGACGGTGGAAGCGCAAACCTGGAGAGAGCGCGCCGGCGAAACCGCCCGCCGGTCGCTCTATATCGGCGAGCTCTTTACCCGGCCGCTCGACCGCTTCTTCGGCGTGCTGTGCGCTTCGATTGTCGCCGCTTTGTTCTATCTCCTCGTGGTCTGCCTTCGTTATGGCCCCCAAGCGCGGTTAGTCGCAGCGATCGGGCGCCGGCAGGGACGGCTACAATCGCTGCTCTTCCGCCGCCTTGAATACTGGAGCCGCCGGGAACGGATCGCCTTCCTGGGCATCGCCCTAACCGGGTGGTTTGCCGCCGGCTTGGCCGGCCCGTATGTCCAGGGTTGGAAGCGGTACGCAGAAAAAATGCCTCTCAGCTTCTATCTGGGAAGCTTTGCCTCCTTTCCGTCGGCAGAGGCACTTCAAAGCAGCGTTCCTGTCTCACGGGAGCGAGACCTTCTGCTGGCGCTGGCCCTTCAGCAGTCCGGCGAGACCGCGAGGGCCGAGCAGTTGTACCGGGGCTTGCCGCAGTTTCCCCAAGGCTGGAACAATCTGGGAGTGCTGCTGAAGAAGGCGGGCAGGGAAAGCGAGGCGCAACGTGCGTTCGAGCAGGCGCTGCGGATGGAGCCGGGGATGGCTGAAGCGGCATTCAACCTGGGCCGCCCGCCTTCCGATCTCTGGACCCAGAATCAGGCTCGTTATCTCCCCGGACAACCGATGCTTGCTCCTCCCACTCCACAGCACATGTTCCGGGCGTTTCTCGGAGTCTCCTTTCCCGCTCTCCTGGTGCGTTCGCTCGCCGGACCCTTTGGCGGCGCGCTGGACGCCCACTTAAGCGAATACAGCGGATACCACGTGTTCGGGCCGGAGCCCTGGGGGCCGCGCATCGCTGCTCTTCTGTTGATTGCCATTACGATTCTCGCGCTGGCCCTGGCCTTTGTGGTACCCCATCGCGATGTCACCGAAGGCCCGGAGAGGAGCCAGCACTTCTGGGAAGTGCTGTTCCCTGGGACATCGCCGCGCTGGAATGTGCTAGGCGGGCTGGCGCTGGTGGCGTGGTTCTGGGTGTTGATATTCGGCGTGGTGGCGAGGGGCGAATTGATTACTGCCTACCTGATGCCGAACCCGGACAAGAGCTACGGGCTGGTTGGCAGCCGCGCACTGGCGGTCAGGCTCGCGACCGGAAGCCCTACGGCCTTCTACATCGCAGCGATCGTCTTGTTCGTGGTGAACCTGCTGGTGGTGTTCGGCCCCAGCGCCGTTCCGAGACGCGCACAAACTTCACCCGGCGTCGGACAGGCCTAGCCGCTGCATCTTGGTGCGCAGGCCCTCGCGGCTGATGCCCAGGATGTCGGCGGCGCGGGTGCGGTTCCCCCCGGTGCTTTCCAGCACCGACTGAATCAGCCGCTTTTCC
>CAYVGN010000168.1:0-2591 GCA_964451215.1 uncultured Acidobacteriota bacterium | reverse complement strand
ACGTGCACCTGCTGGCCGACCACTTTCTGCGGGTCTACGCCGCGCGCTTCCCGGTTGAAGCGCGCGGCGTAGACCCGCAGAAAGTGGTCGGCCAGCAGGTGCACGTCGTGCGGGCGCTCGCGCAGCGGCGGCACTTTGAGCGTGATGGCCGACAGGCGGTAGAACAGGTCGCTGCGGAAGCGCCCGGCTTCCACCTCGCTGTCGAGGTCGCGGTTGGTGGCGGCCACGAAGCGCACGTCCACGTTTTCCGCGCGCGTGGATCCCAGCCGCACAAACTCGCCCGACTGCAACAAGCGCAGCAGCCGTGGCTGTAACTCGAGGGGCAACTCCGCGATCTCGTCGAGGAACAGCGTGCCGCGGTGGGCCGCGGCGGCGAAGCCGATGCGGTCGCGGTAGGCACCGGTGAAAGCGCCCCGCACGTAGCCGAACAGTTCGGACTCAATCAGAGCCCCTGGAATCGCCGCGCAGTTCAGCACCACAAAGGCGCTCCGCGCTCGCCCGCTCTGCCGGTAGAGCGCGCGCGCAATCAGTTCCTTGCCCGTGCCGGTTTCGCCCTGAATCAGAACCGGCAGATCCGTGGGCGCGATCTGTCGGACGGTTTCGAGCAGCGCGGCCATGCCCGCGTCGGCGGTGACGATGCCGTCGGCCGCGCCGGTGGCGCGCTCCAGCTCTCGCGCGCGCTTTCGGGCGCCCTCAATCGCCAGGGCGGCGCGCAGGCGAGGCGCGGCCAGGGCCGAGATCTCGTTGAGCAGTTGCCGGTGGCGCTCGGTGAAGCGCCGGCTGATATCGCGGTTCTCCAGGTAAAGGAGCGCGAACGCCTCCGTGCCGGCGGCCAGCGGGGCGCACAACACCGAGCGCAGCCCCAGGCGTTGAACGCTGGGCTTGTCACTGAAGCGGGAATCGAGCGCGTCTTCGATGAGCAGCGCCTGGCCCTCGGCCAGCACGGCGCCCGAAATGGAGCTGCTCACCTGCTGCTCGGCTTCGTCCAGCTTATCGCTGCGGTAATTGCGCGCCACGGCGGCGCGGAAGGCGGGGCCGGCGGCGCTGTGGTCGCGCACCACCACGAAGCCGCGCTCGGCGCCCAGCCCTTCAATCGTCACATCCAGCAGACGGTCGAGCAGCTCGCCGTAGTCGCACTCCTCGAGCAGCGCGCGCGCCGCGCGGTACAGCAGGCGCAGCTCATCAGGCTCGAATTCCGTCGCCATGCCCCTGAGTATACCAATTGCAGATTGCGGAATGCGGATTGGCGAACTTTAGCACGCGCTGTCCGGGCCGCGACCCTGTCGTTCGAAGTCTTGAGGCTGGGAAACTTATAAGAGCCATTCGTATCGGCGGATCGGGGCGGGATGAATAGCTGAGTCTCAACGATGGTTACGCTATACTCGTATCGCTGGCATGCACCGCCCTGCACTTCTTGCCGCTTTCATTCTTCACTCTTCATTCTTCACTCTGCATTGCTTTCCCCAGGTGATCACCACTGTGGCCGGCAGCCCCTTCGTTTTCCGCGGCGACGGCAGCTTGGCGAAGAACGCGGCGCTGGGCGGGGTGCGGGGAGTGGCGGTGGACGCGGCCGGAAATGTTTTCCTGACCGACGCCGGCAACCAGATGGCCATGCGCATTTCGCCCAACGGGGTCCTGGCGGTAGTGGCGGGCAACGGCCTCATCGGCTTCTCCGGGGACGGCGGGCCGGCTACCAGCGCCTCGCTGTTTTTCTCGGCAGACATCCCGGGCATCGCGGTGGATGGAGCGGGGAACATCTATATCGCTGACCCCAACAACCTCCGGGTGCGCAAGGTTGATCCCAGCGGAATAATCACCACGGTGGCGGGCGGCGGCAGCGCCCAGGGGGACGGCGGGCCAGCGACCCAAGCGGCGCTGGTGTTTCCGCAGGGAGTGGCGGTGGACGCGACTGCCAACCTGTACATCGCCGACACGGACGCCAACCAAATCCGCAAGGTTCGGCTGGACGGAGTGATCACCACGGTTGCCGGAAGCGGGAGGGCGGGTTTTTCCGGGGATGGCGGGCCGGCCACCAGCGCCGCGCTGAACCGGCCGGCCGGCGTCGCGCTGGATGCCAACGGGATCCTCTACATCGCCGACACGGACAACCACCTGATCCGCAAGGTGGGCCGCGACGGGACCATAGAGACGGTGCGCACCGGCGCGCTGCTGCTGTTTCCGGCCGCAGTGGCGGTGGACTCGGGCGGCAGCCTTTATATCGCGGACACCTTCAACGCTCGCGTCCTTAAGGTGAGCGGCGAGGGTACCACGACGGTGGCGGGCAGCGGGCTGACGGGGTTTTCCGGAGACGGGGGCCCGGCGGTCGAGGCGTCGCTGAACTTTCCCTCGGGGGTGGCGCTGGATGCCGCCGGCAACCTTTACATTGCCGACTACTTCAACCGGCGGATCCGCAAGGTGGGCCGGGACGGCATCATTACCACGGTAGCCGGCAACGGGCTGTTCAAGTATGCGGGCGACGGCGGGCCGGCCACCAGCGCCTCGTTGAATGTTCCGGCCGGAATCGCGCTGGACGCAGGAGGCGCCTGTTACATCGCCGACCGCGATAACCATAGCATTCGCAAGGTCGGCGC
>CAYVGN010000167.1:0-6901 GCA_964451215.1 uncultured Acidobacteriota bacterium | reverse complement strand
TTTTCTACTCTTACACCAAGCGCCTCACCGCCTGGTCGCACCTGGCGCTGGGCTTCTGCCTGGGGATGGCGCCGGCGGCGGCCTGGATTGCCGTGCGCGGCCGGCTGGACTGGCCTATCCTGCTGCTCACGGCCGCCGTCACGCTGTGGACCGCCGGGTTCGACATTATCTACGCCTGCCAGGACGTGGAGTTTGACCGGCGTGCCGGGCTGCTCTCGCTGCCCTTGCGCCTGGGCATCGGGCCGGCGCTGCGCGTCTCCACCCTCCTGCACCTGCTGATGATCGGTCTGTTGCTTTGGCTGGCGCGGGTGGAAAACCTGGGGTGGATCAGCCGGGCGGGGGTCGCCCTGGTCGCCGCCTTGATCGCCTACGAGCACCGCCTGGTGAAGCCCGACGACCTCTCCAAGGTTAATGCTGCGTTCTTTACCGTCAACGGCTATATTAGCGTATTGTTCTTTCTGTTCTGGGCCCTGGATTTGCTGGTGCTGAGCTAGTGCCCTGGCAGGTTAGTTCGGTTGTTTTTGCGTGTAGCGCCGCCTTCTCAGCGGCCCAGCCAGTCTGCTGGCAAGAGGCTGGCGCTGCGGCCAATCACACTTTTTCAGCCGACCAAAGTGCCAGTGTCGTTCCCGCTCTTCGGAGGAGGGCCTGAGGACATCAGGACGGGCAAGCATGCGCGTCCCCGCAGATATGTTGGGCCTTGACAAGATCGAAGACGCACGATTGCGGCCTATCGCCGAGAAGATATTCGGCGGCCAGAGGCTGTCGTTTGCCGACGGCCTGGCGCTCTACGGCTCACATGACCTGCTGGCCATCGGCTACCTGGCCAACTTCGTGCGCGAGAGGCTGCATGGCAACGTCGCCTACTTCAACGTGAACCGCCACATCAACCCGACCAACGTCTGCATCGCCAGTTGCAAGCTGTGCGCCTTCGGCCGAAAAAAGAACGCACCGGGAGCTTACACCATGTCGCTGGAAGAGGCCTGGCGGATCGCGGCCAGCGGCTGGAGCCAGGCGGTGACCGAGTTTCATATCGTCGGCGGCCTGCATCCCGACCTGCCGCTGGAGTGGTACCTGGACCTGATCCGGGGCCTGCGCCAGCGCTTCCCCAAGGTGCACCTGAAGGCGTTCACTATGGTGGAGGTGGCCTACCTGGCGCGCCGCGCCAGGCTCTCCATCCGCCAGACGCTGGAGAAGCTGAAGGAAGCGGGCGTCGGCTCGCTGCCCGGCGGCGGCGCCGAAATCTTCAGCCCACGGGTCCGCGAGATCATCTGCGCCCACAAGATCAGCGGCGAGGAGTGGCTGGAGACGGCGCGCGCGGCGCACCAGATCGGCCTGCATTCCAACGCCACCATGCTCTACGGTCACTTGGAAAACGAAGAAGACCGCGTGGACCACCTGGTGAAGCTGCGCCAACTGCAGGACGAGACACGCGGATTCCTGGCCTACATCCCACTGGCCTTCCACCCGGCCAATACGCCGCTGGCGTGCCTGCCTCCTACCACCGGCTTTGCCGACTTGAAGAACATCGCCATCGGCCGGCTGATGCTGGACAACTTTCCACACATCAAGGCCTACTGGGTCATGATGACGCCGCGCGTGGCCCAGGTGGCGTTGCGCTTCGGCGCCAACGACATTGACGGCACCGTGGTCGAAGAGAAGATTTACCATGACGCCGGGGCCACCACCGCCCAGTCCCTGGAGCGCGCCGAACTGCTGCGCCTGATCCGCGAGGCGGGCCGCGATCCAGTCGAGCGCGACACCCTCTACCGGCCCGTTACCCGCACCGAAACCACGCTTACCGTCCTGGTCTAATGATAGAATCGCTGCCTGCTCCTGACGTCATTGAACCCAAAGGAGCCCGGCAGGCCAGAATGGGCGAAGAAGCTCTGAAGGCATATTGGAAACCGGGTTTCGACACTCTTTATGACACCTGTTTTCAGGAGCTGGCCTCCGAAGCGCTTATGGGACGGTGGCAGAAGATTGATATCGTCACATCACTCCTTGTCGCTCTTACCGCGTCGGGATCTGCCGTGGCCGGATGGGCACTGTGGAGCGCACAGGGTGCTAAGCTGGTGTGGGCAATGTTGGCAGGAGTCGCATCCCTAGCCTCTATTGCACACAGCGTGATGGGAGTGCCCGGCCGGGTTAGAGAGCAGGAAGAACTGCGCCGCCTCTTCTCCGAACTGCGAGTCGATTGTGAAACGTTTCAACAGCAACTGCGCGTTGGCCTCGAGATGGCGGAAGCCAGAGCGAAGTATGATAAGCTTCGGGAGAGGTTGACCCAATGCACAGGGAGGACGCGTCCCGACCTTGCACTGACTACGCGACTTCGGAAGAAAGTTCAGGAGCGTCTTAACGCCATGCTGAAAGCAAGGGGATATCTCGAATGAGCAAGATTTCTAGTCCGACGAAAGCCAGACCTGGTCCTCCGCTCCCAAAGCCGGAGCCGATTGATCCAACTCGCTTCCATCCTCCCGGTCCGCCTCCGCCGCGACCGCCCGGTCGCTGAGCGCGCCGAACTGCTGCGCCTGATCCGCGAGGCGGGCCGCGATCCAGTCGAGCGCGACACCCTCTACCGGCCCGTTACCCGCACCGAAACCACGCTTACCGTCCTGGTCTGAGCGCGGCGTTTTTCCTCAGGCTTTTTTGTTTCGTCTTCTTCTCCACGGTTGTGTAGAATCAGCCGTTCCCTGTTCCTTCCTGGGGTTTCCACATGCCTGTTACCCTGGCCGTGCCGGAGATCGCGGTTCCCGTTTCCTACCTGGCGGCAGTCGCCGCGGCGTTGCTGCTTCTCTCCTCGATCCTGTTGATCCTGCTGCGGCGCCTTTCGCTGCGGAGGCCGGCGCCGGCAGATCCGACCAGTTGGCGCACCGCCGTGCTGATTGTCGCCGGCCTCGGCCTGGCCCTGGGCGCCGGCGCTGCCGGTTACTGGCTTTCCCTACGCTTCTCCCGCGGCCGGGCCGAGATGGACTCCTACCGCATCCTGGTGCTCTCTCGGAGCGTCGAGGACCTTCACAATACCGTCCAGCGCCTCTACGAGATCGAAAGCGAGGCGCTCACCCGGACCATCCTTTCCCAGCCCAGGTACCGCGACCCGAAGCGGCTCAGCCGCTTCGAAGCCAAGATCTACTCGCAGGGCGGCGAGGACGGCATCATCGCCGAGATCTTCCGGCGGATCGGGGTGACCAACAAGGTGTACGTAGAGTTTGGCTCCGGGAACGGCCAGGAGAACAATACCGTCTTCCTGCTTCGCAGCGGCTGGAGCGGGCTGTGGATCGAAGCCAGTGCCGACCAGGTGAAGAGCGCCCGCAAGCATTTCGCTCGGGAGATCCAAGCGGGCAGGCTTACGGTCCTGAACGCCTTCGTGACTGCCGAGAACATCGAGGAACTGTTCGGCCGGGCCAACGTGCCGGCGGAGTTGGACCTGCTTTCCATTGACATTGACCGGAACGACTATTGGGTCTGGAGAAAGATCCAGCGCTACCGTCCGCGCGTGGTCGTCATTGAATACAACGCGATGTTCCCTCCGGGCGTGGAATGGGTGGTGGAGTATGATCCCAAGGCGTGGTGGGACGGGAGCAGCCATTTCGGCGCCAGCCTGACCTCCTATGAACGGCTGGGGCGCCAGAAGGGCTACGGGCTGGTGGGCTGCAACCTGAGCGGGGTGAGCGCATTCTTCGTTCGACAGGACCTGCTCCGGGAGCGCTTCAGCCGGCCCTACACCGCTGAGAACCACTACGAGCCAATTCGCTACGCGCTACAGTTGCGCAAGCTGGGCTATTTGAGGCGACCGTAGCCGGAGCCAGGAGAGCGCTTCCGGCTCAAAGGCTGGCCCTTTGGGGCCGGCCCTGCCGCTCGCCGGCCGCCAGCGACAGGCGGGAATGGGGGTGAGCGCCGCCGGGGGGCATTTCCAGCAGGGCTCGGTGGACCTGTTCAACCGTCTCATCCAGCGTGGAGGTGCCCGCCGTCAAACCGACCGTCTCACAGCCCTCGAACCAGGCCGGCTCCAGCTCGGCGGCGCTCTCCACCCGCAGCGCCCGAACGCCGCGCGCCCAAGCGGCTTCGCCCAGCTCATTGGTGTTGCGGGAATTCCGGCCGCCCACCACCACCAGCGCGTCCACCTGCGGCAGGAGCCACCCCAGCGCCGCCTGGCGTTCGCGCGTCGGGCGGCACACCGTGTCCACGTAGCGAATTTCCTTGCCGGGGTTCAGCGCCCGCGCCGCTTCCAGCACGGCCCGAACCAGCGAATCAGGCGTGGTGGTCTGGGCGATGACGCCGATACGTTCGGCGCCGTAGGAACGCACCTCGGTTGGCGATCCCACCACTTCGCAGACCCGCAGGTCGCCCACCAACCCACGCACCTCCACGTGCTCGCGCCGCCCAATGATCAGGACCAGGTAGCCCTGGCGGTCCAGTTGCAGGGCGGCATCGTGCGCGCGGCGCACCAGCGGGCAGGTGGTATCCAGAAGGCGCCGCCCGGCGGCTTCCAGCCGCGCCCGCTCGGCGTCACTGATCCCGTGCGCCGTGATCAGCACGGTCTCCGTGGCCGGCACTGCTCCCTCGCGGCCGTCTTCCGGCGTACGGCGAAACCCGCGCTGCTCCAGGTCGCGGTTGACCCTGGGGTTGTGCACCAGCTCGCCGTAGACAGTGACGCTTGTCGGATCAGCGATGGTTGCGAGGTATGCGAGCGCATCGCGGACGCCGAAGCACAGTCCCATGGCCTGCGCGCGGATGACCTTCATAGGGTTCTCCCTACCCGGCGGAGAGGGCAGGCCGAGGCCGGACCGCCGCCCGGAGCAGCTTTGCGATACAAAGCTTGCGGGCTAAAAAAAATTCCCCTCATGCCGGTACCCAGCCCTTGGACGGATCCAGCGCACCCCGCTCATCGCCCTGGTCTGGGTTCGGCCCGGTGGTCAGGCCAGCAGCCCGTGCCGCATCGCCAACCACCTCTTCCAGAACGGCTACGTAGGCCAGGAACCGCCGGCGGCCTCCCGCCGACAGGCGGCAGAGGGTCTGCGGCCGCCGCCCGTCAGAACGCTTCCAGATTTCGACCATGCCCGCCTCGTGCAGCACCTGCAGGTGCCGGCTCAAGTTCCCGTCGGTGAGCGCGCAGAGTTCCTTCAACTCGGAAAACAGGACGCCCTCCGGACGGGTGGCCAGCGTCGTCAGGATGCCCAGCCGGGCGCGTTCGTGGAGAAGGCGGTCCAGACCTTCGTAGGCATAGCGGCCGGTCACGCCGTCGGACTCAGATGGTTTCCGTCTGCGAGCCATTGCGTTCCAGGTTCCAGTACAAGACCAGTGCAGCGGCCAGTTGCCCGACCCCAAACGTGGTCGCCATGACCCAGGGCGCCAGGGCTTCCGCATCGGGCAGATAGAGGAGGATGGCCGCGGCGCATCCCAGGTAGTAGAGGCCCACCCAGCCGATGGCCCGGGGCAGATGCCGGCGCGAAGCGAACACGCCCAGGCCGACCACCAGGGCCCACAGGCCGGGCAGCAATTCGATTGCGGCCAGGCCGCGCGCGGTAAGCGTCCCCGCCAGCAAGGCTCCGGCGGTGATGGCCGGGACGAGCTGTCCCAGCACGATGCGGGTCATCAAGCGACGATGCGCGGAGTCGCAATTCAGGTAGCCGTGCAGGATTTGGGCCCCGGCGCCGACCAGGCCCAGCACGGCCGCTGCGACCCACAGCAGGACGTAGCGGCGGGGATGAAGGGCGGGATCACCCACTAGCACCGGCTGCAGGATGGCCGTGAGTATGGCCACCAGCCCGGTGGCCGCCGCCGTGGCTGCCCGGTAGCCGCGGAACGTTTCCGCCCTGGCCAGATGCCCGCGGATTTCGTTTATCTGCTCCAGCGCCTCGCGTAGTTCGAGCGGCATAGGACCAGCTAGCTTTACGATACAAAGCATAGGCACATTTCCCCTGCCCGCGCAAGCCTAATTTTCACTGGGCCACGCTGGACTCCTAAGCCCGCCCCCGGCGGGCCGGGCAAACCCTACCTCTCCAGGTCAGATACCGGCCGCCAGGGCGGGCGCTACCCTTGGGGTGCTGGCCCCACAAGCTATTGACGTGGACCAGGCACTGTTTCCGGTGCGCGCTCTTGTGGCTGCCGGGAAGGTTTCTTGGCAGCTTGCTGAAGGTGGGTGCGGCCCTCACCGCCCCGCGGAGCCGGGCCCTACGATTTCCTCTACTGTGGTACGTACCCAGGCGGCAGGGCGGAACCTTCCCCAAAAAAGAAGTCCTCCATGTGCGCCTCGATGATCTTCTGCGCTTCCGGGTCGGCCGGGTAAAGCCGATATTCGTTGATGATCATCCGCAGGTGGTCCAGCCATATCTGCCAGGCCGCTTGCGAGACTTGCTCATAGATGCGCTGCCCAAGCTCGCCGCTCCAGGGCGGCTCGTCCAGGCCCGGAAGCTCCCTGCCAAACTTGACGCATTTCACTATGCGGGGCATAGGTTCGTCGGCCTTTCACGGATTCTCGGCAAAGTCGGCGGCGGCCTACCCCGGCCCCGCCGCCACCCACCTTAACACATCAGTTTTTTGCTTTCAGCTCTCGGCTGCCGGCGGCCGGCCCCCCGCGATCAGCGTCAGTCGCGCAGATGCCCTGACTCCATTACGGCGCAAAATTCGACCATCGCCTCTGTAGCGGCGGCTTCATGCCGCCATGTCACCTCTTCCCGTCAGCGGTGGTGGGCAAACCCGCCGCTACATCCTCCTTGCGCCGGAAAGCAATGCTTAGAGGAGCAAATAGGTGACAAGCGTGCGAGGACAAAGCGGGCGAAATTCGTGTAGGGCAGCACGAGCTTGGGTCAGGGCACGGCTTCAGCCGTGCCGCTCAATCCAACCCAGGACAGCGGCTTTAGCCGCTGAGGGAATGGTCCTCCCGCGCGCCGGGACCCTGCAA
>CAYVGN010000166.1:0-6928 GCA_964451215.1 uncultured Acidobacteriota bacterium | reverse complement strand
CGGCTTGTCTGCCAGGTCATTCCAAAACTCGTAGTCGTCGCCGCTGGCCCCGCGATACTGGTGAGTGACGCCGTGCAACAGCACGCTGCCGCCGCGCGACACCATGTAGCGGATCGCTTCCGCAAACTGTCTCCGGTCAGAAAGCCACACCTCCAGCCCCCGCTCCGGGTCGCGGAAGATGGGGATCAGGGCAATCTGGAAGGGGATGTCCTGCGAGGCAAGGTAGTCGGCGATGGCGCGCAGGTCGGCCGGGTCCTGGTCCGCGCTGACGTCCTCGATTCGCACCATCGCTCTGCGGCCTGGCGCATTGGGATGCGGCTGCCGGAGGATGTCGTGCAGCAGGTCACAGAAGACCAGGTAGCGGTCCCCCCCCACGGCGAAGGAAAACGGGGAGTCGGCAAAGAACCAGAAGTTGCCGCTTTGGAGCGCGTAGGGGTAGACGACGCCGCTGGAATTGCGGGCCAGCGCGTGGACGCGGACGCGCGAACTGTCCAGCACCCCGACCTGGTGCAGTTCCGGGTCGTCCTTGGGAAGGGCGAGGTCGCGGTAGATGACGACGGTATCCTCATCGTCGTCTTCGCCAATGTAGTTGAAGCCCAGTTGCTCGGCGCGGCCCTCCCGGAGCAGGTCGCTGATGTGCCGGGCCAGCCAGACGAAGGTGCGCGGGGTGGTTGCCGCGTCTTCCAGGAACCCCGGGGGAAACTTGGGGCGGCCCGGGACGGGCGCATAGAAGACCACGTCGTAGCGCAGCGCGTCTCCCTTGCGGTACTCCTCCAGCGACCGCATCTCCCACTGCGCGTCGAAGTGCCCGAGCAGGTTGGCGATGAAGCGCGCGCTCAGGTAGCCTTCGCCGGAAGGCGCCGGTCGGCCCTCGTACAGAAGCAGGCAGCGGGGTCCCGCCTGGGCGGCCACCGCAAGCCAGCTCCACAGCAGCGTGCCCGCAAGCATCCCCATATGCCCGCGACTCGCTGCACCTTGACTCTTCATACGGCTCCCTGGCACCCCTCTCCTAAAGGTCCCCTTCAGCTCTTGGACGATGATTCGTACTTCAGCGTTTCCGGGCGCTCGCCCCGGTGCTGGCGCGGAACCGGAACGAAGTGGCTAAGTAAAATTCTATCAGAAGGCTTATAAAGAGTAAGCTCGAAAAGGGGCTGGAGGCTGTAGACCAAAGGCGGGAGGCATTGCGCCGCGTCGTATCCTGGCAGAGGTCAATAGCCGGTGCTGATGCGCTCAAGCCTCAAGCCCGAAGTATGAGGTATGCGATGAAGCTCTATCTGGTGCAGCACGGGGCAGCCATGTCGGAGGCCGAAAACCCGGCGCGGCCGCTGGCGGCGGCCGGACGCGCCGACGTTGAGAAGGTAGGCCGATGCCTGGCGCGGGTGCCTCTGGTGGCGAAGCGGCCGGCGGTGCGCCACAGCGGGAAACTCCGGGCGGCGCAGACCGCGGAATTGCTCTGCGCTGGCCTGGGGTGGCCGGCGCCGGAGGTGCTGGCAGGCCTGGCGCCCAACGACCCCCCGGAGACAACCCAGGAGTTTGTCAGCAGCAGCCGCGACGACTTGGTTCTGGTTGGCCACCTCCCCCACCTGGCCCGGCTCGCTGCCCTGCTTCTGCGGACGCCTGCGCCGCCCGTGCGCTTCCGCATGGGCGGCGTGGTCTGCCTGGACCGGGACCAGACCGGCAACTGGGCCCTGGAATGGATGCTGATACCCGACCTGCTGGTTTGAATCCGCAGATTACGCAGATTCCGCAGATCACGCGGATTACGCAGAAGCGAGAATCTGTGCCATCCGCGTAATCTGCGGATTCATTCGTGAGCCCGTATAATGGAAGCGGGTAGTGGATCGGATGCAGACGGGCGCGCGGTTCCTCGGCTTGGCCTTGCCGACGATTGTGCTGGTGCACGTAGCGGCGGGCTTCGCGCCGGCAATGGCTCAGGCGATTGAAGTTCCCTACCGCGGCCTGGAATACGCCATGCTGAGCCGGGACGGGGTAACGGTGATGATCGCCCCGCTCGATCTTACCCTGCTGCACTACTCGGCCGCCCACGTCTGGATCACTAACGGATCCAGGCGGGCCCTCCCGGTGGACCCGCAGGTCTTCACCGCCACCACCCGCGGCGCCAAGCAACCCCAGGCCAGCGAGCAACGCGGCGCGCCCGACGGCTTGGTGGTGCGGGAAGTGATGGAGCGGGCGCGCTTCGGCGACATCCTGGCCGTGGTTCGAGCCTATGAACGCAACCTTTACGGCTTCCAGAATCCCCAGGCCATCAACTACTACCAGGAGCGGAAGCAGATGGCCATGGCAGAGGGCGGCTCGCGGAAGGTGCGCGCAGCAGCCATGGTCTCGGCACTGATCCTGCAAAAGGGCGACATCCCTCCGGGGGAGTTCCGCGAGGGTACCGTCTTCTTCCCCACCCACCAGAAGAAGGCCCAGTTCCTCTCTTTCTCCGCCCGCCTGGGCAACCTCTCCTTTGTCTTTCCCTCCAAGCTGGCAAAGGATAGGACTGCTGAGCACTGAGTGCTGAGTCAGCGCTTGTTATTTGGCGGGCTTGAACCGCGCGCAGGCGTCAAAGAGCGAGGGATCGCCGCCCAGCAACTGCACCAGCCCGCAGGTGACTGCCGGCGCCATCTCCCAACTGACCGAGTTGGTCTCGTGGTAATGCGACGGAACGCCCTGGGCGGCGCAGGCGTCCGGCGCTTGCTTGCCGGGCACCCAGTCCAGCGGCGGCAGCGGAACGAAGTCGTACTGCGGAACGACGTAGCCGATCTCGTCAGGCGTCAGCCCCAGGATGAACTTGTAGCGCGCCTTCAGCAGCGGCCACACGGCTGGCTCGTAGGGCCGGCCGGTGTGCGCCGCCGGGCAGTCGGTGCGGTGGAAGGTCGCCACGCCGTAGATCAGTTCCGGGAAGACTTCGCCGGGCAGGGTGATGAACTCGGCGGGGCTGGAGATGCGGGCGTCCGGGTGGCGGTCCAGCAGTGACACATGGTAAAGCGTGGTGGTCACCGCTTCGCCCACCGCCAGGGTCCCCGCTTTCTGCAAGGCCAGGTAGGCCGGATTGTGCAGCGGGGAAGAGATCTTGAGGGAACGCACCCGGATCTCGTCCACCGGCAACTCCTCGCCGCGCTCCAGGGCCTGGAAGACGGCGTTGGCAACAACCTCCCCGATCGCCTGCGTGCGCTCGAAGCTTACCGGCGGCCGGTGCGTTTTCGGATCGAGGGGGAACTTCCGGTCGCCGATCTGCTCGAATTCCTTGCCGGGCATGGGCGCGTCGCCGATGATCTCTGCGGCTCCGAGGTCGCCGGAGAAGTAGATGGCGGTCCCGCCGTATTTCTTTTCCACCGCTTCGCGGACGAAGTGGGGGAAATCCGAGGTGAGGATGCGGTTGCGGCTTTCCATGGACTCCGGGTGCGTGTTCCACTGGATCAAGGTGGCCAGCGCCTTGCCTTCCCGCCGGCCGGAAGCGGCGATGAGCTGCATCACGCGCAGCTCCTCGTCGAAGAAGTTGGGCGGGCGGTGGCTGGTGCGTACCTGCAGGGCGCGCAATTCAGGCTCGCGGATGGCGCCGAGGCGGACGCGCACCTCGGCCATCTTCCGCTTCTCCGCGGCTTGCTCCAGCGCGCGGGCGATTTGCCGGTCCACGAACCGCAGGTAGTCCGGGTACTTGCCGTCCACACCCAGCTTCGGCCCCCACAGCCCGATGGTGTCGGGGCCTTCGTGATTATGCGTGCTGGAGACGATGACCGCGTCGAATTTCAACCCCGGCCGCAGTTGCTTCAGCGCGTGGTCCACACCGTAGAAGCCGGCGTTCTGGTAATAGCCGATCAGGTCCAGTGAGACCAAGGCCACCCGGGTCTCTTCGGTTTGGAGCACGAGCGCGCGCACCCACAGCTCGTCGTGGCGGCCTTCGGCCGGACGGTTGGGCCCGAACCCCGCGATCCAGATGCGGTTCGTCTCGTCGCCCCACACACCCAAAGCCGTTAGCGGCCCTTTCCAGTCGTCGTGCTTCCCGAACGGGGTGATCGGCACCGCCGCCACCCCCGCTCGCAATCGTGCGTGCGCATCGGCACAGCCCAGTGCGGCCAGCAGCAGGAGAATCGGCCAATACCTCATGGGGGCCATTGAACCACAAAGGCTGGAAGACACAAAGACAAACACCGGGACTCGACCTGAGCCCCGCAATGGAGTTGTGAGCTCACGCCCTCTGATGACTTTTGCACAAGTTCATGACCGGCAACGTCAAGCCCCAGAGGGGCGGAAGATGGTAGCCCAGGACGTAAGTCCTGGGTTGCCTGACCGCCACCCAGAGAGCCCCGGAGGGGCGAAAGAAAAATCAGGCAGGCTGCCGTGGGCCCTTTCTTTCGCCCTTCCAGGGCTGCTGGTCTGCGGCTGGACTTTCCCAGGGCTTGCGCCCTGGGCTAGGTTCTTGCGCGCCTCCGGCGCTGAGATGGGCCGCCACCAGGGCCCCCGGCGGCGTTTTTGTGGGCCCGTGATCTATTTCTGCAAAGGTCATTAATCGTATGGACAGAAGGAGTTGATCTCGAAGGAGATAGCGGAGGTTGCTGAAAACGCCAGGCGGACATCGGCGTTTGAGCCCCGGATAAGGGATTTGCATGTGCGGCACTGCGTCATGCTGCAACGTTGGGACACACAGATCCGTGAGTGACTGGGGGAGCAGCTACTCGCACTTGCCCGACTTGCGGAAAACGAGCCAGTAGCAGTGCTGGCGTCTCGTGTGGTGGGCCACCTTCCACTTGGGATCAATGATCGGACCCTTGCGGATTTTTATGATGCAGTCGCAGGGTCGAAATCCCACCGCTCTTGCCGCTTGAACGAAGTCCACATGCGCCCACTGATACTGGTGGTCGTGGATGTAGTCGCTGATCTTTGAAAGCAGAATGCCCTCCGCTCTCAGGACGCGATAGGCTTCCTGCAGGAAGGGAGGATAGGTGTGGGAAAAGCTATAGTTGTTCTTCTTTGAGGATCGGAGAGCCAAGCCGAACCGGGTATTGAAGTCCTTGGACTTGTCCTTCCCCTGGTTTGGAATGTGTGGTGGATCGTAGACAACTACGTCAAAAGCCTCGTCAGGGAATGGCATGCGGGTGTTGTCGGCAACAATAGTGGGTCGGTGGGCAGACTCGATGTCCATTCCGATGACCCGGCGATTACTGCCGCGCCAGAATCGCCCACCGTTTACCGTTGCGTCCAGGATTGTTTTGGGAGTCTTGCGCGGATAGAAGCTAAGCAAGCGCTCCAGCAACTCGGAATCGTCCCCCTCCCAGACCGAGGCTAACGGCACGTACCTTGATCGCGCTTTCATCGGAAACAGTGCAGCTTGCATTGCCTAGAATCTCGCCAGCGGGTTGAGCTGGTGTAAAGGCCGCGCTTCCGGCGTCAAACGCCGACTACTACCTCATGGTGATGTCTGCCCTGCTCGGAAACACAGTTTGCCTTGCAGTTGAGCTTCCTCTCCCCAGAGTAGCAAAGCCAGTCACATAGAAGGACTGTCAAGGCCCCTGAATTCCGATCTGGCAACCCGTTCCCGCTCCGGGAAGGAAAACCCGTTTACCCGGTGAGGAGCTCACAGCCTCCCCTGGTAACCGCGTGCACACTAGCTGCAGCCGGAGGTGGAGCCGCAGTTCTCGCACTTGTAGCAGCTTCCGTTGCGGGTCATGATGCTGCCGCAATCGGCGCAGGCCGGGGCATCTTCGGCCACCGCTTCCGGGCCGGTGATGGGCAGCTTCATCTGCGGTTCGGGCTCGGTAGGCTTCAGCGAGGGGATGGCCCGGTCGGCTTCCGCCTCGCTCTGTCTGTACTCGGGCGAGAGGAACTTCACCCCCAGCCAGCGGAACAGGTAGTCCATGATGGACTTGGCGTAGGGGACCTCGGGGTTGCCGGTGAACCCGCTGGGCTCGAAGCGGACGTGGCTGAACTTGTCCACCAGCACCTTCAGCGGCACGCCGTATTGCAGGGCCAGCGAGATGGCGGTGGCGAAGCTGTCCATCAGCCCGCTCACCGTCGAGCCTTCCTTGGCCATGGTGATGAACAGCTCGCCGGGGGAGCCATCCTCGTACATGCCCACGGTGATGTAGCCCTCGTGGCCGGCGATGGAAAACTTGTGGGTGATGGAGCGCCGCTCGTCCGGCAGCTTGCGCCGGTAGGGTTCGCGGGCCGGCTCGGCGGAAATCTTCTTCTCTTCCATCTTCTTCCCGGCTGTACTTAGCGGCTGGACCTTCTTGGAGCCGTCGCGATAGATGGCCACCGCCTTCAGCCCCAGCTTCCAGGACTGGATGTACGCCTGCATAATATCCTCAACGGTGGCGTCCTCGGGCATGTTAATCGTCTTGGAGATGGCGCCGGAGACGAAGGGCTGCACTGCCGCCATCATCTTCAGGTGGCCCGTCCAGGAGATGGAGCGGGTGCCGCTGGCCGGGCGGAGGGAGCAGTCGAACACCGCCAGGTGCTCGGGCTTCAGGTGCGGGGAGCCCTCGATGGTGCCCTCGCGGTCAATGAAGCCCACCATGTCGCTCACCTCATCGTGGGAGTAGCCCAGGCGGATGAGGGCGGCGGGCACGGTCTGGTTGACGATCTTGATCAGGCCCCCGCCCACCAGCCGCTTGATCTTGACCAGGGCCAGTTCGGGCTCGATGCCGGTGGTGTCGCAGTCCATCATGAAGCCGATGGTGCCGGTAGGGGCGATGACGGTCACCTGGGCGTTGCGGTAGCCGAAGCCGTGCCCCAACTCCAGGCACTCGTCCCACACCTGCCGCGCCGTCTCCAGCAGCGGGGCCGGCACGTGGCGCGCTGCAATCTGGCGCACGGCGTCGCGGTGCATGCCGATCACTTCCAGGAACGGCTCGCGGTTGTTGGGGTAGGCGGGGAAGGGGCCGAGGGCCGCGGCCAGCCGCGAGCTGGTCAGGTAGGCCTGGCC
>CAYVGN010000165.1:0-6931 GCA_964451215.1 uncultured Acidobacteriota bacterium | reverse complement strand
ACGGCGATGGTGACGGTGTTGCTTGGGACGCCGTTCTGGGTAATGACCAGTGGGACGGCGTTGCCCGCCGTCACGCCGGCCGGCACCCGTGCGTTCACCTGGTACAGCCCCACAAAGCCCGGCGCCAGCCCCGCGAACTCGACCGCCGCCTCCACACCCCCGATCGCCACCTTCACCGGCGTGCTCACCAGCGCCAGCGGCGGCACCGCCGGGGCCGCCTGCCCCGTGGCCACCGGCGGATTGGTGGCCCCCAATCCCGTCGCGTAAATCACCACTGCGTCGCCCGCCTTCACCGGGTGGTTGCTGTCCACCAGGTTGTACTGCGCGTCCAGCACCACCCCCTGGCCCGTCCCGCTCTGGCTAACGGTGAAGATGCCCGGCTGCGCGCCCACGATGGTCACCGTGCCCGGGGCGCCCGCCGAGCCTCTCCCGGTCACCACCAGCGATGCCGTTCCGAGTGGCACCTCAAACGGCACCTGCCCGTTCACCTGCCCGCCGTCGGCGTAGAACAACGGCACCTCGTGGCCGCCCAGCGTGGCCTTCAGATTCCCCAGCGTACGCGGCAATGGAATCTGCGAGGCCAGGTTCTTGCCCTCGGCCAAGTTGTTGCCGAACAGGGAGAAGATCATGCCCGGCGCCAGCGGCTTGAAGCGGTCGAAACTGGCGGCATTCACCCAGCCGTCGCGGAACAGCAGCGGCAGCGGGCTGGCCTGCCCCAGCGCGCCAGCGAACTGGAACACGCCGTCTTCCAGCCCGGCGCTGGCGGCGCGGATGGTCACCCCGATCGAGCCCTTGGTGGCTGGCACCCAGGTGGCGGAGTAATAACCGTTGCGCAGGTTCTGGAAGACCAAGGGCGGCTCGCCGCCGGTGAAGCTGGCCGTCACAGTAGCGCTGGTAACGGTCGAGCCGCAGTCGTCGGTGGCCTGCACCAGCATGGGGATGGGCCAGCCCGTCTGCAGCGAGAAGCGGTTGCCCAGCTTGGTCTCGACGATCACCAACCGGCGCGGTGTGCAGACGGCGAGAATCCCAGGTCCCGAGTCCCAGGTCCCAGGTCGGGATGAGGGTGTGGCGTCGAATGGAAATGCGGATGTCGTGGCGCCTGGGGCGACTACCAGCGCGATGGCCACCTCCTGCGTCACGCCGGTGCCGAAGCTGAGAATGACCGAGCCGAGGTAGACACCAGCGGCGAGTCCGGCGGGTCGCGCCTGCACGCTCAGCGTGGCGCTCTCCGAGGAACTGAGCAACACGCCCTGCTCCGGCGTCACTGACAGCCAGCCGCCGCCCGCCTGGGTCTGTGTCCGCACGAGGAACTGCAGCGGCTGCCCGCCCGTGCTGGCTATCGAGATCCCCTGGCTCAGCGTTCCGCTGGCGCCGGTGGGTGAGGTGAAGATCAGCCCGAGCGGGTTGATGGTTCCGACCGGCGGCGTGCCGCGCGGCAGCATGTTCACCAGCACGATGGCGGTTTGCGGCGAGTTCAGCGCGCCCGGCGCGCTCAGTGTCAGCAGGGCCACGTGCACGCCCGCGCGCAGCTTGCCGGGATCCACCAGCAACGTCACCGTTGGCGCCACCTGTTGCGCGGCGTCGGTCGTGCCGCTGGTGGGGCTGACCCGCAGCCAGTCGCCGCCCCCCGGCAGGTTCACCTGGATCTGCCAGTCCATCCGCCCCTGGCCGGCGTTCTGGATGGCGAAGCTCTGCGGGCCGATCACCAGGCTGCCCTCCACGCCTACAAAGAGGAACCCGGTTTGCGAGGCGAGCAGGATAGGCTGCGCTCGAGTGACGTTCAGCACCACGGATATCATCAGGCTCTCGCCAGAGACGAGATTGCGCAGCACAATCCTGCCCTGGTAGGTGCCCTGCGCCAGCCCGGTGATGTCGGTCGAAACAGTCAGCGTCGAAGGCGCTGTCCCGAGCGACGGGGAAACGCGCAGCCACTGCCCGCCGCTGCTGGTCTCCGCCGTGGCGCCCCAACTTAGCGTGCCGCTGCCGGCGTTGGTGATACTGAGCGACTGCGCGGGCGGATTAGCCCCGCCCGCCACTGCCTGGAAGTTCAGGTACTGCTGCGATACACCGAGCACGGCCCCCGCCGCTCCCAGCACCGTCAACACCACGTCCACGCTCTGTTGTGGGTTGCTGGTCGTCGTGCTCTTAACAGTCACCGTGCCGCGATAGCTTGCCGCGCCCAGCTTCGAGGCATCTACGCTCAGAAGAACCGTAGCTGGGGCCGTGCCCGAGGTCCTGCTGGCATTCAGCCAGTTGCCGCCGGCGCTGGTCCCAATCTCCAGCGTCCAATCAAACGGCAGGCCGTTGGCGCTGGTGATATTGAGCTGCTGCGCGGTCAGGAAGGGGCTCCCTTGCACCGCCGTAAAGAAAAGCGTGCTCGGTGAAACCGCCATCTCCGGCCGCATCACGGTGAGACTTAGCTTCCGCACGCGACCGTTCTCTGTATCGGCCACATAAACGTTTCCGGAAGGATCTACCGTGATGTGACTGTCGAGGTCCAGGCTGAGGCGGGCGAGTGCGGCGGAGCCTCCGTCGCCGAAGAGGCCCGGGGTGGAGCCGGCCACAGTCAGCAGCACGCTGTCCGAGGAACGGACCTGCCGGATGACGGAGTCAAAACCCGCGAGAAAAATGTTGTTGTCCTTGTCTACAGCCACACTCCCCAGGAACGCTTGGACGTTGCTTAGTTCGCCGCCCGGCCGGCTGCGCGCCTGCACTGTGGTAATGGCCCCGGTGGAAAGGTTGACGCGACGAAGCAGGCCCCCGGCGCAGATCAGGAGTTGCCCCTGGCGATCGAACGCCAGACCCCAAGGCTGCAGAACGCCAGCAGCCGTTGCCGGACCACCATCGCCGGAGTTGAGGGCGCTGCCGTTGCCAGCGATGGTAGTAATCACGCCGGTGGCGGCGTCCACGCGGCGGACCCGGTTCGAGCCGTCACTGAGAAAAATGTTGCCCACTGCGTCGCTGGTGATCCCGAACACGTGGACAAAGGTGGCCTGCACGGCTGGGCCTCCATCGCCCGAGTGGCTGCCGCCCTGATCCTGACCGGCGACGCGGATAATTTTTCCGGTCCGCGCGTCCACCTTCCAGACCGAGAACAACAGAGCAAAGAGAATGTTCCCCTGGGCGTCCACGTGCATGCTTCCGACCCCGTCGAGCCGAGCCGCCGTGGCGGGCACCCCATCAGCCAGGGGCGTGGAGCCGCCGCCGACCACCGTGGCTATCCGCCCGGTGACAGGATCGAGGCGCCGCACACGGCCCCGGGTGCTTTCCGCCACATAGATGTTGCCAAGGGCGTCGGTGCCCATGCCGCCGGGCGCAGCGAGCACCGCCATACGCGCCGGACCGTCGAAGGGCTCATCTGTCCCGGCCACAACGGTGCGCCATGTGGGGGGCGGTGCTGCCTGCACAATGTGCCCCTCGTTGGGGGCAGCGAACAACAAGTTTCCTGAGCGATCGCGGACCACCGCGGCTCCCCGCCAGGGTCCCAACAACAAGCTGGTGGTGAGACCCGTCGCGGCACTTACTTTCACCAGGCCAAGGCTGTAGGTGAAGTACAGGTTGTCGTCCGAGTCGAACACCAGGCCCGCGGGGCCACACATGCGGAGAGTGGCCGCCAGCACGCCGCTGGGAATCCCGACGCAATCCATCTGATTGCCCGTGCCAACCACCGTGGTGATGACGCCGGTGGCGCGGTCAATCCGCCGAATGGTCTCCTTCAACGCCAGGTGGAGATTTCCCTTGGAATCGAAGGCGAGGCCATTCATCTCGGAGGGAACCAGGCCGCCCCCCAGGCCGGCGTTCAGGGCCGGCCCGCCATCACCGGAGTGCCCACACTGGCCGCTTCCGGCGTAGGTGCCGATGTTGCCCGCCGTGTCCACGCGGCGAATGCGGCAGTTGCCGGCGTCGGCGATGAAAAGGTTGCCCGCAGCATCGAGCGTCAGGCCGGTGGGGCTGCTGAGGCGCGCCAGGCGGGCCGGGCCCCCGTCGCCGGCATAACCTGCCTCCCCTGTCCCTGCGACAGTCGTGACCAGCCCTTCGGGCGTCAGCTTTCGCACACGATTGTTCCCTGAGTCGGTGAAGTAAAGATTGCCGGCCGCATCGCCCACCAGGTGGAAGGGGCGGTTCAGGCGTACCGACAGCGCCGGAACTGGAATGGCATCGTCCAGCACCGTTCCCCCGCCAACCACTACCCGCATGCTCCCGGTGGCCGGGTCCATCCTGCGGATCACATGGTTACCCATCTCAGCAACCCACAGGGCGCCGTCACGGTCTAGCCATAGTCCGTTTGGAAAATTCAGTGATGTGGAAGTAGCCGGCAGGCCGTCGTAGATGGCGCCGCCCGCCACCGTGTCAATCACCCATGTCGTTGCGCCTTGCGCGCAGCACAATGAGACGCACACGAGCATTTGCAGCACGATGAAGGCACCTGCTCTTACCATGGGCTGTCCTCCGATCGGGAGCGCTGGCGCAAGCTTAGCACGACCTCCTCCGGCGGGTTTGGTGACAGCCTGTTCAGCACAGGCGGCTGGAAAATGGGAGAGCCCGCTCCGAAACTCAAGGTTTGTAGTGGGAATCCTGGTGCCCGGAGTTCATCAAGGGCGTGGTCTTGCCTGGCTGAGCTGCGGAACGGCGGCGCGATTATGCGCTGCGGGGGAGGCGCTCGACCGGGAGCGGGTGCTGGGAGAGGAACTCCTGCGCTTCCTCGTAGGTGAACACGCCCTCGGTGCAGCCCAGGGCCCGGGTGCAGGAGGCGCCGATGGCGCTGGCAAAGCGCAGGGTCTGCTCCAGGGGCCAGCCCTCCAGCATGCCGAAGAGGAAGCCGGCGTCGAAGGCATCGCCGCCGCCGGAGCTATCTATGGTCTGGACCTGGAAGATGCCGGCGCGCAGAACCTCGTCGCCGCGCCGGACCAGCGCCCCGTCCCGCCCTTGGGTGATGACCACGATGCACTGCGGGTTGATCGCCGAAAGGATCTGGGCCTGCTCGATGGGGTTGTCTTTCCCGGTCAGGGCCCGCGCCTCGTCATTGTTGGGAAGGAAAACGTCGGTAAGCGGCAGCAGTTTCTCCACGTCCCGCAGCGATGCCCGGTACCCCTCGGGAATGACCACGTCCAAAGCCGTGATCAGGCCTCGCCGCTTCGCGTCAGAGAACAGTTGGACGAGCTGCTGCTGCGGGAAGGCCGGCATGACCAGGTAGCCGCCCACATAGAGGGCCCGGGCCTGGTTGAGCGTGGCCGAATTGACGTCTGCCAGCGAGAAGTCGGCATTGGCGCCGAAGCAGTGGACGAAGCGCCGGTCCTGGCCGCGCACGTTGACGATGAGCGTGCAGGAAGTGGGATAGAGCGCGCTCTTGGTGACGGCGGAGGCGTCTACGCCCAGGCGCTCCAGATCGCGCAGGATGAAATCACCGAACAGGTCGTCGCCGACCTTGCCCAGGACGGCAGCGGTGCGCCCCAGCCGCCGCAGGTCCACGGCGGTGTTGGCGGCGCAGCCCCCCACGCTCAGCACATAACGGTCCATCAGCCGGAGCTGTCCGGCGTCGGGAAGCGAGTCAATGGGGCTGGCGACGATGTCCGCCACCAGGATGCCAACGCATGCCACCTCCGCCATAAGGACCATCCTCACTTCTGAAGTTTTGCCCGGTTCGCCGCCGGGCCGGCCGCCATAGTATAAGAGGGGGAAGCAAATCCCGCGCGCACCCGGCCCCCGGGAGGGAGGCCTTCGGCCGGTGGCGAAGCCAAACGAGTAGCGGGCAGGGGAGAGGGCAGGTCGCAGAATGTATTCTTGCGCCGGAAAGCAGCGAGGCGAGGGAGGAGAGATGGTAGCGGGGATTCCCGGCGAGATGCGGGCGCTGGCCCTGGACGGAGCGGGCTTCTCTCATTTACAGGTCCGCAGAGTTCCCACGCCTCGCCCCAGTCGCAGCCAGATGCTGGCGCGTGTGGATGCGGCCGGCATCTGCACTTCGCTGATCAAGCTCGTCGAACAGGGGGCCGAGCACGCCTTCGTCTACGGCTGGGATATCCAGCGCCATCCCCTGATCCTCGGGGATGAGGGCGCGGTCACACTGGCGGAAGTGGGCGCCGAGCTGCGTGGCCGCTACCGGCCAGGAGAGCGCTACGTTATCCAGCCGGCTGTTTATCACCCCCCGCTGCACCACCGCCAGCGCTATCGGAACAGCGGCGAAGGAATCGAGAAGATCGCCGTGGGCTATACCCTGGGCGGGCACCTGGCCGAGTACATCCTCATCACCGAAGAGATTCTGGCGGCAGGCTGCCTGCTGCCGCTTCCGGACCCGCAGTTCCCCTACGCCCACGCCGCGATGAGCGAGCCCTTTTCCTGCGTCGTCTCGGCCCAGGATCACCACCTTCGCCTGGTTCAAGAGGGGCCGCTCTGCCCCAGGCAACCGTCGAAGGGGCTGAAGCCCGGCGGGCTAACTGTCATCGTCGGCGCCGGGGCTATGGGGCGGATGCACGTGGACTTGGCCCTCAGCTACCGGCCCGGCGCCATCGTGGTCGCCGACCTGGTGGAATCCCGCCTGGAGCTGGTGAACCTCCTTTTCCGGGCCAGGGCGGAGAGCTTGGGCACCGCCATCCATACGGTCAATGCCGCCACCGGAGACCTGAAGGGGCTGGTTGGCGGCCTGACCGGGGGCGCAGGCGCCGACGACGTAATCGTCGCGGTGGGATCCAGGGAGGCCATCCAGAGCGCTCAGTATCTGGTCCGGGGCGGTGGCGTTCTGAACCTTTTTGGCGGCCTGAAGAAGGGGGAAGACATCGTCGCACTGGATAGCGGGATCGTTCACTACAAGGAAATCAACGTCACCGGATCGAGCGGCGGGTCGCCCTGGGACGTGGCGCGGACGCTGAAGCTGATGGCTGCCGGGGAGATCGACGCCGGAGCCCACATCACCAGGATCTGTCTCTTATACACATCT
>CAYVGN010000164.1:0-6937 GCA_964451215.1 uncultured Acidobacteriota bacterium | reverse complement strand
CGAGGATCTGCAGGCTGGAAGCCTGCGCTTATAGGGCCGCACCTGCGAGGTGCGGACATCAGTTGGGCCGATTGCCCATTCGGCGCCTCGGCAGGCGCACTCGAATCACGTTACAGACGGATCGGGGCCGAAGCAGCTCGCACTCCCGGGACCTTCCCAATTTGAAACAGTTTTCCTCCCTTGAAGCTGCTGCCTGTCTCGCAATAGAGCAGTTTGCGCCTTGCGCCTGGGGAAGGACGGCGCCACGGTCGCCAACCGCCCTGCCGCAGTATGTCCTTGCCTATTTCGGCCCCAATTCACTATCATGTTTCGGTTGTCGGGGTCTCCCTTCTCCCGACCGAACGGTGGTCTGCGATGAGGCGATTCCTGCTCACAACCCTTCTTGTTCTCGGGGCGACCTCGCTCTTCGCGCAGAAGGAGCTGCCGCGTAGGGATCCTGCCGAGGCTCTTCGCGAACTGAACGAACGCCTGCAGGAAGCGGCCCGGGCCAGCAGGCAGGAGGCTCTGCCGGAAGACTACCGCATCGGACCGGAAGACCTGCTGGAGATTGCGGTGTTCGAAGTGCCTGAGTTGAGCCGGACCGTCCGTGTCTCGGCTTCCGGGCAAATCTCCCTTCCGCTGATCGGGGTGGTGAAAGCCGCCGGGTTGAGCCCGGCGGAACTGGAGCGGTCGCTCACAGAACGGCTGAAAGCCACCTACATGAAGAACCCCCAGGTGAGCGTGTTTCTGAGGGAGTTCAAGAGCGACCCGGTTTCGGTGGTGGGAACGGTGAAGATGCCGGGGCTCTACTACATCCAGACACGCAAGAGCCTGATCGAAGTTCTGGCCATGGCCCAGGGGCTCTACGAAGGGCCGCAGCGCTTCCCCGGAAAGACCATCCTGGTGACGCGCAAGCGCCGTGCCCGCGCCAGCGAGGCACCGAAGGAGGAGGCGGCCAGCGGCGCTCGGGAGGCGGCCAGCGGCGGTTCCTCGCAGGCAAGCGGTGCGCAGGAACTGGAGGTCGTGGAAGTGCCCATCAAGGAGCTGCTGTATAGCGGCGACCCGAAGTGGAACGTCCCCATCTATCCCGGCGACGTGGTGAAGGTGCCGCCGGCGGGCACCGTGTATGTGGCCGGCGCCGTCAACCGGCCGGGAGGCTTCGCCCTGACCGATTTCGACAACATCTCGGCGGTGCAGGCGCTGGCCATGGCGGGCGGCACCACCAAAGCCGCCAGCCGCAAGAACGCGGTCATCATCCGCCGGGACAGCAGCGGAGGCCGCGTGGAACAGAAGATTGACCTCGGCCGCGTCCTGAAGGGGCAAGACCCCGACACCTGGCTGGGTCCCAACGACATCCTCTTTGTCCCGGGGAGCGTGGGGAAAGAATCGGCTCTCCGCGCCATTGAGATGGGTATCCAGACCACGACGGGGATCCTCATCTGGCGTCGCTAGGACGGAGTTTCGCCGGCTGCACAAGATGGTGAGGTAGCGCATTGTCCGAGCAAACATCCCTTGAGAAGCTGTCACCGCGGTCGGCGGAAGTGCCTGCCACCATTACCGTCCCGGCCTATACCGTCGCGCAGGAAGAGGCCGAGGCGGTCCCGTTACTGGATTACTGGCGCATCGTGCGCAAGCGACAGTGGACGGTGGTGAGCATCCTGCTGCTGATCTTCGTCACGGTGACGATTGGCACGCTGAAGCAGCGTCCCGTCTACCGCGCCAAGGCGGTGTTGCAGATCGACCGGGAGAATCCCAACATCCTGTTCAAGCAGGTCATCGAGTTCGACCCCGGTGACGAGTATTATCTGGAGACGGCGTACAAGAACCTGCAAAGCCGCACCCTGATCCGCCGGGTCATCGACAAGCTGCAGCTTCACAGGGTGGCCGAGTTCAATGAGCAGAGCCAGCGCCGCTCCTCTGCCCCGTCAGTCGCGCAGAGGGCCTCGGCGGAGGCCGAATCCGACGTCCGGTACAACCTTCTGATCGAGGCTTTTCTGAGGCGGCTCACCATTTCGCCCATCCGGCGCAGCCGATTGGTGGAAATCTCCTTCGATTCCTACGACCCGGTGCTGGCTTCCCGGGTCGTCAATACGCTGGCCCACAATTACATTGACCAGAACCTGGAGGTGAAGTGGCTGGCCACCCAGAAGGCTTCCGAGTGGCTGTCCCAGCAGCTGGTGACCCTCAAGGCCAGCCTGGAGAAATCCGAAGAAGAGGTGCAGCGCTACGCCAAGGAGAACTCCATCCTGCTGCTGGATGAAAAGCAAACCATGGCCGGGGAGAAGCTGAAGCAGTTGCAGGAGGAACTGACCAGGGCGGAAGCCGACCTGTTCCAGAAGGACGCGCTGCACAGGCAGGTGCGCTCCGGGGACGTGACCTCGGTCCCCGGCATGCTGGACAACCGCGCCTACCAGGACCTGAGTGTGCGCCTGGCGGAGCTGAAGCGCCAGTACGCGGAGGAGACCATCACCTTCACCCCTGAGTATCCGAAGGTGAAGAAGCTGAAGAGCCAGATCGACGAGATCGAGCAGGCCATGCACCGGGAGCGCACCACGCTGGCGCGCAAGATCAGCGACGATTACCAGGCGGCGGTCAGCCGGGTGCGGCTACTGCGGGACGCGGTCAACAGCCAGACCCGCGAGTTCAACCAGATCGCGGAAAAGTCCATCCAGTACGGCATCCTGAAACGCGAGGCAGACACCAACCGGCAGCTCTACGACGGCTTGCTGCAACGGATGAAGGAGGCCGGGGTAAGCGCCGGGTTGAAAGCCAGCAATATCCGCGTGGTGGACGAGGCCGAGCCGCCCCGCCGTCCGGCCAAGCCGCGAAAGACGGTGAACCTTAGCCTGGCGCTGCTGCTCGGCTTGGCGCTGGGCATCGGCGCCGCCTTCTTCCAGGAATACCTGGACAGCAGCCTGAAAACACCCGACGATGTGCAGCGCTATGTGCGCCTGCCGGTGCTCGGCGTTATCCCCTCTTCGGTCACCAGCGGCAAGGGCAAGCACATCTACGGTTACGGCTACGGGTCGCGCAAGCGCCTCCCCGCCCCGCAGGGGGCCGACTCCGCCAAGTTGCCTGGCCTGATCGGTTCCGACAGCAACAACCAGCTGTCGGAGGCTTACCGCTCGTTGCGGACTTCGGTGCTGCTGTCCACCTCGGGCCGCCCGCCCCGCCTCATTCTGGTGACCAGCGCAGCGCCGGGCGAAGGCAAGACCACCACGGTCATCAACCTGGGCATCACCCTGGCGCAGTTGGGGAGCCGCGTGCTGGTGGTGGACTCCGACATGCGCCGGCCCCGCGTGGCCACCCTGCTGCGGCTGAAGGGCACCCCGCTGGGGCTCTCCACCTACCTCACCGGCCAGGCCACCCTGCAAGAGTCGGTGATCGCCACCGACATTCCTAACCTCCATGCTGTGCTCTGTGGGCCCACGCCGCCCAACCCCGCCGAGCTCCTGTCCTCCTCGCTGATGTCGCAGTTCCTCAGCCAGGCGCGGGACAGCTTCGACTACGTGCTGATGGACTCGCCGCCGGTCCTGCACGTCGCCGACGCGCGCATCCTGGCCACCATGGCCGAGGCGGTCATCCTGGTTACCCACGGCGGCGTGACGCCGCGGGCCATGGTCAACCACGCCAAGATGACCCTGCTGCAGGTCAATGCCAATGTGATCGGCGTGGCCTTGAACAACGTGGACTTCTCCTCGGTCGGCTACGATTACTACTACCGCTACTACTACAGTCGCCGCTACGGCTATGGCTACGGGTACGGCTACGGATACCAGAGCCGGCCGGCCGACGAGCACGAAGACCGCACCACCACCCCCTCCTGACCTGATTACGCATCCCTGCGAGGAGACCCAACCAAGCGCGCCCGGCACCAGCCGCGTGCTATGATCGAAGTTCAAGCCCTCGATGCCTCTTCTTACCGCCCATGCCAACCAACAACTTTGACCTGCTGGTAATCGGAAGCGGGCCCGGCGGCTACGTGGCCGCCATCCGCGCCGCGCAACTGGGGCTGAAAACGGGCCTGGTGGAGAAGCGCGACAAGTTCGGCGGCACCTGCCTGCACGTGGGCTGCATTCCCACCAAGGCGCTGCTGTTCAGCGCCGAGGTCTTCGGGCACATCCGCAACGCCAAAGAGTACGGCGTCGGGTGCGGGCCGGTGACGCTGGACTGGGGCGCGGTGCAGGCCCGCAAAGACCGCATCGTCAACAAGCACGCCAAGGGCGTGGAGTTCCTGCTGAAGAAGAACAAGGTGGAGACGATGCGGGGCCGGGGCCGCCTGGCCGGTCCCGGGCGAGTTCGGGTGGAAAGCGAGAGCGAGGGCGCCCGCGAACTGACCGCGCGCGCCATCGTGCTGGCCACCGGCTCCGAAGCCCGCCTGCTCCCCGGACTGAGGCCCGACCCGGAGCGCGTCCTCACCAACATCGAGGTCCTCAGCCTGAAGCGGGTCCCCAGCAGCATGGCCATTATCGGCGCCGGCGCGGTGGGCGTCGAGTTCGCCTCCATCTACCGCTCCTTCGGCGCGGAGATCACGCTTGTGGAGATGCTGCCCCGCGCCGTGCCGCTGGAAGACGAAGACATCTCCCGCGAACTGGAGCGCGTTTACCGTAAGAGGGGCATCCGCGTCCTGACCGGGGCGCTGGTGGAGAAGGTAAGCGCCTCCGAGCAGGTGCGCGTGGAGTTCACCAAGGACGGCAAGAGCCAGGCGGTGGAAGCCGAGACGCTGCTGGTGGCGGTGGGCCGCCGGCCCAACACCGAGGAAATCGGCCTGGAGACCACGCGCGCCCGCCTGGAGGGCGGCTTCCTTCACGTCAACGAGTACCAGCAGACGGATGAGCCGGGGCTGTACGCCATCGGGGACATCGTGGCGGGGACGCCGCAGTTGGCCCACGTCGCCTCCATGCAGGGCATCGTGGCCGCGACCCACGCTGCCGGCCGGCCGGTCAAGCCGGTGCGCCGCGACCGCATCCCGGCCGCCACCTACTCCGACCCGGAGATCGGCAGCGTCGGCTTCACCGAGGCCCAGGCCCGCCAGCGCGGCCACCCGGTGAAGACCGGCAAGTTCTCCTTCCTGGCCAACAGCCGCGCCTCCGTCCTCGGCAAGCACGAGGGATTCGTGAAAGTAGTGGCCGACGAGAAGCACGGCGAACTGCTGGGCGTGCACATCATCGGGCCGCTGGCCACTGAGATGATCGCTGAGGCCGTCATGGCGCTGGAACTGGAGGCGACGGTGGACGAGCTGATGTACACCATCCACGCTCACCCCACACTGGCCGAGGCCCTGTTCGAGGCCGGCAACTCGGTCTACGGCATGCCCATCAATTCCTAGACGGTCCCAGGGTCCAAGGGTTGAAGCAAACGCCGAGCGCGGCACCTGAAAGACCTTCGACCTTTGCACCCTGGGACCCTTGGACCGTTGGTCCGATGAACGTTGAAGACCTGGGAACGGTTGGCTACGAGGCGGCTTGCGAGCTGCAGCGTGGGCTGGTGGAGAGGCGCAAGGCCGGCGCCATCCCGGACACGCTGCTGCTGCTGGAGCACCCGCACGTGTTCACCCTGGGGCGCAACGCCCGGCGGGAACACCTGCTGTCGCGACCGCCGGAGGTGGAGGAGCACGCCACCAACCGCGGTGGCGACATCACCTACCACGGGCCCGGACAACTGGTCGGCTATCCCATTCTTGACCTGGCCCGCATCCGCAGGGACGTGGTGTGGTACGTGCGCTCACTGGAGGAAGCGCTGATCGGCGTGCTGGGGGAATTCGGCATCGCGGCCGGGCGGAACCCGGGCTATACCGGCGTCTGGGTGGGCGGCGAGAAGATCGCCGCCATCGGCGTGCACATCAGCCGCTGGGTCACCTCCCACGGCTTCGCCCTCAACGTGCACCCGGACCTGCGTTACTTCCGGTTCATCGTTCCCTGCGGCGTCCGCGACTACGGCGTCACTTCCATGGAACGCCTGCTCGGCGCCCGGCCGGAAATGCCGGCCGTGAAGCAGGCGGTGGCGCGCCACTTCGCGCGCATATTCTGGGCGCAACTCAAAGCGTAGGTGATATACTTAGAGGACAAGTTCCTGTATCGCAGGATCGAGGAGGTCGTCCCGGACCTTGAATCGGAGCTGGAACCAATTTGCCAGGCGGTACCGGGAGCCAGCCATCCCATCACCCCTGTTGCCGCGCCACTGCCCGAACTGTGATGCGGAGATTCATTGGGGTTGGTCCGAGGAAGAAGAGACGGACAGGCCGTTTGACCGGTGCGCCGTGCGTATCCACCGTATCCCACGCCCCGATCAGACTGTTTTCTGTCCGAACTGCGAAGCGCAGATCCTCAACTGAGTGAAAGGCAGGGGAGCGCCCGGGTTGCCACGGCCCCGCAGCGTGCCCAGCGGCGCGTCCCCGCTGTGCAAGGCCCGGCTCGCGTCGGCCGGCCCTGCGTCAGACCGCAAGCCATGCCAGTCAACGTCATCATGCCCCAGATGGGCGAAAGCATCTTCGAGGGCACCCTGACCAAGTGGCTGAAGAAGCCGGGTGACCGGGTCGGGCGTGACGAGCCGCTGTTTGAAATCTCCACCGACAAGGTGGATGCCGAGATTCCGTCGCCAGCGGCCGGCGTGCTGTCGAAGGTGCTGGTGGCAGAAGGCCAGACGGTGCAGATCAACACGGTGGTGGCGCAGATCGAAGAGGAGGGTGCCGCGGTGCAGCCGGCCGAAACGCCGGAGGCCGAGGTTGTGGCGCCGGCGACGGCGGCCAAAGAGGCGGCCCCCCCGCTCCCTGTTCCCTCGCCCGGCGTCCCGCCCCTGGCACAGCCCGGCATGGAGGTTGCGCGGCGGGAGCAGGAGCGCGAGCGCTATTCTCCGCTGGTCCGCCGCCTGGCTGCCGAGCACAGCCTGAACCTGTCGCAGGTGAAAGGCACAGGCCTGGGCGGGCGGGTGACCAAGAACGACGTGCTGGCCTGCCTGG
>CAYVGN010000163.1:4979-6962 GCA_964451215.1 uncultured Acidobacteriota bacterium | reverse complement strand
AGGCTTTAGGCTTTAGGCTTTAGGCTTTAGGCTTTAGGCTCTAGGCTTCAGGCTTTAGGCTTTAGGCTTTAGGCTTTAGGCTTTAGGCTTTAGGCTTTAGGCTTTAGGCTTTAGGCTCTAGGCTGGAGGCTGGAGGCTGTAGGCTGTAGGCTCTAGGCTTTAGGCTTTAGGCTTGAGGCCTTAGGCTCTAGGCTCCAGGCTTGAGGCCTTAGGCTCTAGGCTCCAGGCTTTAGGCTTTAGGCTCTAGGCTTCAGGCTTTAGGCTTTAGGCTTGAGGCTTTAGGCTCTAGGCTTGAGGCCCGAGGCTTGAGCCGGAGCAAGGAGAGGATATGGACAGAAGAGCATTCCTTGTGGGGGCTGGAGGCGCCGCTGCTTTATTTCCCGCCTGGACGCCGGTCCAGGCCCAGACCGCAGGCAAGAGAGTCGGATACTACGAGTTTGGCTTCTTCCGAATGACGCAGGGCGACCGACCCGCGCGCCTGGCAAAAGCAACCCAGGCCGGTCTCCCGCTCATCGAGAAATACAACTTTGGCCCGGTCGGGTTCTTCGACATGAGCATCGGTCCGGAGAGCCCCAGCCTGGTCAGGCTCGTCTGTTGGGAGAACCTGGGTCAGCGGGAAGAGGTGTCGGAAAAGATGGGCCGTGATCCGGAATACCTTAAGCTGCTCGCCGATTTGGAGTCAGGGCCTGAGCCGCCCTACGATCGCGCCGACACGTTCCTGGTGAGGGCGACCGCATTCTCTCCGCCGCTGGCCGCATCTGCTTCGGAGCAGAAGCCGCGCCTGTTCGAGTTGCGGGTGTACCATTCGCCCACCTACCGGCAATTGATCGCGCTCGAGGAGCGCTTCGCCGGCCCGGAGATCAAGATCTTCCACCGCTGCGGCATTCACCCGATCCTTTATGGCTACACCACCGTAGGGCCGGACATGCCCAACCTGGTTTATCTGACGCCGTTTGAGAGCCTGGCAGCCAGGGAGAAAGCCTGGGCGGCGTTCGGGGCCGACCCGGAGTGGCAGAAGGTGCGTGGGGAGTCCATCCAGAAGTCCGGACAGATCGTGAGCCGCAGCTCGATCACGATGCTGCGGGCCACGCCGTGGTCGCCCATCCGCTGATCGCAACTGCTTCGCCGAAGGTACAGCACCGCAAGCAGGCAGCACGCCGAGTGCGCTTCGCGTGCCGTGTTTGTGTGGCGGTCAATAACCCGCATTCCCGGTGTCTGTCGGCCGTTCCTGCTGGTGGTAGCATGAGGGCGTGCTGCCGGAGCGGGTGCGCGTCAAGCTGATGTCGGAGGCGGCCGAGTACATCAGCACCGAACCCGTAATTCAGCGCGACTTCCCGCTGGCCGAGTTCCTGGAAGCAGTGGTGGCCGTGGGAGGAAAGAATCCGGATCGGGTGATTCAGATCTTGCGGGCCGGGAGCACGGTCATCGGCAACTACCGCTACCGCTGGACGCCGCTGGCGGCCGAGACAGAGGAACTGGCGCCCCTGCTGGCGCGCTTCCCCGACCCCCGGCCGGAGCGGGCGTTCGAACCCCAGCGCTGCGTCTTCGCCGCCATCCGGGCCGCAGGGGAAACGATCGAGTTGCCCCGCGAGCGGGCGGCGCGCCGCCGACTGTTGAAGAAGATCAGCTTCTGGGATGTGCTGATGGACGTAGCGGCCGGGCGCATCCCCCGCTACCAGACCTACTCTTACCGCGACCGCGCCGACCTCTACGTCTTCCAACCCACACACGAGGACCAACGGCGCTTGCGGGAAGCGGCCGCGCTGCTCGCGATCGGGCGGACCAGGCAGCGAATCTGCGCGCTGCCGCTGGAAAAAATCACCCTGTTCGTGAACCGCTGAGGAGACTTCACAGGGGGTAACAAACAGACGCGCCACCCTGCCACCGCGGGGTCACGGCTCTGTTTGTCGGCCGTACCGAAGCCCGCAGCCTCAGTAGAAGACCTCGTTCTCCCCCTTCTCCTTGGCCATCTTCTCGAACAGG
>CAYVGN010000163.1:0-4879 GCA_964451215.1 uncultured Acidobacteriota bacterium | reverse complement strand
CAAGCCAACAAACGCGAACGGATATGCAACATAGGCACTCCTTGTCCCGAACCCCTGGAAAAAGTTGGTGGGGAGAATCTACACGCCCCCATCGACCGGGTCTTGCGCGCCTCGCTTACGCTCGCGCCTCTGTTTGTCGGGCGTACCGAAGCCCGCGGCCTCAGTAGAAGACCTCGTTCTCCCCCTTCTCCTTGGCCATCTTCTCGAACAGGGCCACGATCTTGTCGCGGCGCGCCACCACCGCCTTCATCTCCGACTTGGTCAGGTGCGGCTTGGTCGCCTTCTCCACCTGCTCCAGGGTCAACTGCTTCAGCTTCTCCAACAACTGGCGGTCGCACTTCACCAGGTTCTTGGGGTTCTCCAGGTCGTTGTAAAGGCGGAAGGCGCGGGTGAAGTCAATCATCCACAGCTTCCACTCCTCGGTGATGAGGACGTTGCCCAGATTGCGGTCGGTGTCATAGACCAACTGGGAGAAGACCCGCATCCGGTACATCTGCTGGTTCCAGGCCTCCGCGTCGGGCGGCTGAATCTTGCCCTTGAGCCGGTCCCCCTCGTCCCACTTGAAGGGCACCCACCAGCTCAGCGAACCGCTCCTGCCGCCCCACTTGCGCTCCACATGCACCGGAATCATGGACTCCAGGCCCAGAAGCTTGGCCAGTTCATAGGCCGCGAGGTTGAAATGCCACGAATCACGGAAGTTCATCTCGCGGCGACCGGTCGCGAACTCCATCATGGGCTTCGTTTCGTCCACCGGCTGGAAGGCGGCGTCGTGGGTGATCTTGCCGTCGCTCAGGGTTAACCGGCTGATGCCGGTTACGCCCCTGCTCACCGACTTGCTGGAGACGACCTTGGCGGTCCGGAGGAATTCCGCGATCTGGTCAGGAGTGAGGTTGGGTTCCTCGACCGAAACGGCCCAGGCAGCGCCAGCCAGGCACCCCACCACAAGGCAAGCCAACAAACGCGAACGGATATGCAACATAGGCACTCCTTGTCCCGAACCCCCGGAAAAAGTTGGTGGCGAAAATGTACACCCGGCCGAATCGAGCTGGCAAGAGCAAACTCGGAGCACTGGCAACCGGCATTCCTGCCCCGGCTTGGGGAGGCAACCGTCAGCCGGCGGCAGGAATGCTTCCGCTACGGAAGGCTTGCAATCAATAATAGAGGGGATTAGATTGGGCCGACATCGGCATTTGGGTTCATGGTGATTGATTCGCGCTTCCGACGCTTTCTCCGCTGCCTCACCTGCGCACTGGTACTTCTGCCGGTCCTGGCCGCCACGGCGGCCGCCCAGGGCCGGGTGGTGGCGGTGGGCGACGTTCATGGGGCTTACGACGCCCTAGTGGCCATCCTCCAGAAAAGCAAGCTGGTGGACAGCAACCGCCAGTGGATCGGCGGCTCCAGCATCCTGGTGCAGGTCGGTGATATTCCCGACCGGGGTGCGAAGACCCGCCAGTGCCTGGACCTGCTGATGGAGCTGGAGAAACAGGCCGAACAGCAGAAGGGCCGGGTGATCGGCTTGCTGGGCAACCACGAAGTGATGAACATCATGGGCGATCTCCGCTATGTCTCGCCGGCCGAATACCAGGAGTTCGCCACCGGCGAATCGGAGAAGCTGCGGGAGCAGGCTTGGCAGGAGCACCAGAAGTTCGTGGCCGCCCGCAAGAACCGGCTGCGCCTGAACAGCAACGGCGAGCCCAGCCGCGAAAAGTGGCTTGCGGAGCACCCGCCCGGCTTCTTCGAGCACCGCGACGCTTACGGCCCCCAGGGCCAGTACGGCCGCTGGCTACGGAAGCACGACGCGGCGGCGCAGGTCGGCGATGTGGTCTTCATACACGGCGGGCTGAGCCCAAAGCTCAACTTCCGCAACCTGGGGGACGTGAACCGCCGTGTGCGCGACGAGCTGGCCACGTTCGATTCTATCTGGCAGGCGCTCTCGAACGCCAAGGTCATCTGGCGTTACATGAGACTGGAAGAAGTGATCCGCGCCATCCAGGAAGAACTGGTTTCCGCACAGTCGCAGGGGCAGTTCAGCAATCCGGTTCTCGCAGAGAAGATGCAGCAGTTGTTGCGCTTCCAAAGCTGGGCCATCGCCTCGCCGGAGGGCCCGCTGTGGTACCGGGGGCTGACCCAGTTGCCCGAAGGCCAGTTGAAGGAGGCCCTGGAGAAGACGCTGGGGAAACTGAAGGCGCGCTACAGCGTCATCGGGCACTCGCCCACGGCCTCGCACCGCATCGTGATGCGTTGCGAGCGCGTCTTCCTGATTGATACCGGGATGCAGCAGGAGTATTTCCGCGGACAGCCGGCAGCGCTGGAGATTGAGAGCGGGCGCTTCACCGGCTATTACCTGGATGCAGATCCGGAGGTGCTGCTGGCCCCGCCCGGGGCCACCGCGGCCCCGATCCCGGCCCGCAATCCAAGCGGAGCCAACCCATGATCGGCTACCTGGAACGGGCGCTAAACGTGCGCCGCCATGAACTGGGCCCGGCGTCGCTGTTGTTCTCCTACCTGTTCCTGGTCATCGGCGCCTACATCATGGGCCAGTCGGTGGCCAAGAGCCTCTTTCTGAGCGCCTTCAGGCCCGAGTACTTGTCGCGCGCCATCATCGCCACCGCCCTGTTCATCGGGCTGTTCGTCTCGGTTTACATCTGGCTTTCGCACCGGGTGCGCCTGCAGTCGCTGATCGTCGGCTGCCTGCTGTTCTTCGCCCTGCTCTTCGGCGCGTTCTGGTGGATGACCCGATTGCACAACCGCTGGGTGTACGCGGCCATCTACATCGGGATTTACACGGTGGGCGCCCTGGGCCCCACCATGGGCTGGACGCTGGCCAACTTCATCCTCACCACCCGGGAAGCGCGGCGGGTGTTCGGCTTCATTGGAGCGGGCGCCATACTGGGTGGGACGTTTGCCGGGTTCGCCACCGGGCTGGCCACGCGCCGGGGCCACGTGCACTCGGAGACCTTGCTGCTGCCGGTGGCCATCGCCCTGGCCGTCTGCGCCCTGCTGGTGAGGCTGTTGTTCCGGCAGACCCAGCAGCGCATGGCGGGTCTGGCCGCGGTGCCGGCGGCCGGCCAGGGCGCTCCCAGGAACTTCCTCGACAACCTGGTGCTCATCGGCGATTCCCGCTACCTGCGCCTGATTACTGCCCTCATTGCCATCGGCTGCGTCGCCACCACGATTATTGATTACCAGTTTACGGTTGTGGCCAAAGCTTTTTACCCCAAGAAAGAGGCCCTCACCTCGTTCTTTGGAAGCTTCTTCTTCGTGATGGGCCTGTGCTCCTTCACTCTGCAACTGGCGCTGACGGGCCGCCTGCTGCGCTCCTTCGGCATCCGCGTCACCCTGTTCGTGCTGCCGGCGGTGCTCTTCGTGGGCACCTACTTCGTGCTGCTGGCCCCCACACTGCTCACGGTGCTGCTGCTGCGAGGCAGCCATTACCTGCTGCGCTACTCGCTGGACAAGTCCTCGGCCGAACTGCTGTACCTGCCCGTCGCTCCGGACATCAAGAACCAGATCAAGTCCTTCATTGACACCTTCATCTGGCGGGTGGCCGACGGCGTGGCGGGGGTGGTGCTGTGGCTGTTCGCCGAGAAGCTGCGCTTCAGCCCGGGCCGCATAAGCCTGGCGAACTTCGGCTTCCTGCTGGGTTGGATGGCCGTCGCCTACGGGGTGCGGCCCGGGCTGAAGCCGCGCGGGTGCTGGGGGTGATCCCGCCGCCCTCGGAACTGCACGTGGCGCTTTCGCAGCTCTTACGCGACCAGGATCCGGACGTGGTCGAGCAGGCGCTGATCAGCGCCGGCAGGATCCAGGCGCGCGAGTCCCTGCCGCTGATCATCGAGAACCTGGACAAGCCGCGCCTGGTGGCGCCAGCCCGCACTGCCCTGATCCAGTACAGCGAGCGCGCTGTCGGCACCCTGCAGGATTACCTGAACGACGAACTGGTGCCGCTGGCCGTGCGCAAGCAGATCCCCGACACGCTGGCCCAGATCGCCACCGCGCAGGCCGCCGCGGTCCTGGCCATCAGCCTGATCCAGAGCGACCCGGGTCTGCGCTACGACGTGCTGAAGGCGCTCAATAAGGTGCGGCGCCGCGATCCGGCGCTGTTGCCGGCCAGCCAGGAGTTCCAGAACGTGTTGCAGGCCGAGATCATGGGCTATTACCGCTCCTTCCAGATCCTGGCCGCCATTGATCCCCGGGCCGGCGTCTCCCCCCAGGTCCCCACCACCGATGGGTTACTCATCCGGGCCCTGCGCGAGCGGATGAACCATGAATTCGAACGGATCTTCCGCCTGCTGGCGCTGTTCTACCCGCCCCACGACATCTACAACGCCTACGTGGGGCTGACCTCGAACCGCCCGCAATTGCAGGCCAACGCGCTGGAGGTGCTGGAGCACTTGCTGCAGCCCGACCTGTACCGCTGGCTGGCCTACGTTCTGGACCCGGAGATCACCCTGCCGCAGAAACTCAGCTTCGCCGAGCAGCTCTGCCACACCCGCGTGTCGTCGAAGGGCGAGGCGCTCCGCATCCTGCTGCACTCCGGGGACCGCTGGCTGTGCGCCTGCTCTCTGTTCACCATCGGCCAGTGGGGCCTGGTGGAGTTGTATGATGACATCCGCCGGCTGCCAGGCAACGGGGACGACCCCCTGCTGCAGGAGACCTGGCAGCGGGCCATGGCTTGCCTGGAGACGGGCCGGAAGGCCCAGGGAGAGGAAACCTTGACAGTTCTGGAAAAAGTGAACGTGCTGCAGAAGGTTGCGATTTTCCGGGCCGTCCGCACCGAGAGCCTGGCCCGCGTGGCGGCTATCGGGCAGGAGGCCAGCTACGGCGCCCGCGAGCTGCTGTACCGCGATGAGACGATCAGTTGCCGCGATCCGATCCCGCT
>CAYVGN010000162.1:6025-6983 GCA_964451215.1 uncultured Acidobacteriota bacterium | reverse complement strand
CCAGTGCTCCGGCAGCAGGGGGTCCACCGCGGCCAGTCCGTAGAAGACGATCTGCCCGGCCAAGGCCAAGGTTGCATACGGCATCGGCAGGGCCGGGCTGGTCAAGGCCATTCCCAGCAACGCGAAGGGGAGCAGCAGGCGGCCCAGCTTGTGCGACCAAAAATGCAGCCACATTCGATTGCGCCAACCTAGCAGCTCGGGCCAGTAGCGCATGATCTGGTAGTTGCCTGCCAGGGTCCGCACCTTGCGCCGGAACTCGACTTCCAGTGCGGTGGGATAGTCGTAGGCCACGGCCGCCTCGTCCAGAATCGCCCGGTAACCCTCCCGAAAGGCCGCCAGGGGCAGGTACATGTCATCCACCAGCAGGTCCTCGGGCAGGGGGCGGGTCAGCGAGCGGCGCATGGCGTAGATGGCGCCGGTGGCGCCGGGCACCGAGTCCAGGGCACTGAGCCTCTTGCGGATCCATTTCTCGTAACGCCAGTAGAGCGACACGCTGGCCTCCGCGCGCGACTCGCTGTCCAGGATCACCAGCTCTCCGCTGACCGCCCCCACGGCTGGGTCAGCCAAGCAGGCCACCAGGTGGCGGAGGCAGGCAGGGTCGAGCGGCTGCCGCACGTCGGTGAAGAAGATGATCTCGCCGCGGGCCTGGGCCAGCCCGGCATTCAGGGCCGCCGCCTTGCCGGACGGCGGAATCCGAGTGAGCTCGATGCGGCTGTCGCGGCTGGCATAACGCCGAACCATCGGCTCGGTGCCGTCGTCTGACCCGTCGGAGATCACTACGATCTGAAGCAGCTCGGGTGGGTAGTCGAGCGCCAGGATGGAGTCGAGCTTGGCCTCGATCCAGGCCTCGCCATTGCGCACCGGCAGGAGCACGGTGACCGTTCGGGGCTCGAACCGCTTTTGGAGCGGTCGGCGACGGCGCCGGGAGAGCAGCCCGAGCAGGAGCGGATAGCCACAC
>CAYVGN010000162.1:0-6015 GCA_964451215.1 uncultured Acidobacteriota bacterium | reverse complement strand
GCCGACGAAAGCGGCCGACAGCAGAAACAATGCCACGGTCAGCGTCATGGTTGTCCGGCTGGCACAGCCAATTCGCAGTGTCCCCGCCAGCCGGCCGGCGGCCGGAATCCTCGGCCCGCAGCAGGCTCGACTTCCTGTGCCGGGACCTCGCCGGTGGGGGTGCGCACCACGATGGCAGACGGCGGGAAAGAAACCAGCGGAAAGGCAAACCGGCCGAAGGCCTCCCGCACCAGGGGAAGGCGGGCGGGATCCAGGCCCATGAGCCGGGCATGCACCCATTCCACTGCGGCCGGGTTCAAGCCTCCAGTCAAGAAACCGCTGGGGACCGGCGTATTGGCCAGAGGCCCCTCGCCCTCGCCGCCGACGATCGCGTCGGTGAGCGTGATTACCCGGCGCTGCGGAGTAGCGGCTAGGGAACCATCTGCCCGGCCATAACGCAAGATTCTTTGCAGATCCAGGCAGGTGCGCCAGATGGTGTCGTTGCCGTACCAGGAGCCTTCCAGGTTGTCATCACCGCCCAGCCGGCCAGCCAGGCCGCAGGCCGCCCCCGCGCAGGCTCCCAGCAGAGCTTGCACCCAGCCGGGAGACCTCCGGTTGGCGGCGTCCAACAAGTCCTCGACGCGGCTCTTCCACCAGGAATGGCCGGAGTAACAGTCGCCGCCGGCGTCGTGCCCGCCCTTCCGGTGGTGCGGCAAATACTCCTTGTGGCCGTTAATCCCGACCAGGTTCTTGAGCGCACCCGTCAGGCCGGTCTTCTTGTGGGTCTTCAGCTTCGGGAGACTGATAACCACGTCGGCTTCGAGGATTTCCCGGGCGATCAAATACTGATGCCTGCCAGGCGCATGGGCTCGCGCCAGTATCTCCGGGTTGTACATGGTAACGCGAAACCTGTCGCTTTGCCCGGCCAGCGCCTCCAGGAGGCTCTCCCCCTTCAGGTCAAACAGGACAAAGTCCTTCATCTCCCGCACACCCTCGCGACGCGGGGCGCCTAGGGCGCCGCCCTCCAGAATCGTGCGGCGAAAGTCCACGAGCTCGACCGGCAGCCCCAGCCGTGCCAGGCGGGCCGCCATGCCGTCCAGGTCGCAGGCTCGACGCAAGACGGAGAAGTCGCAGCCCTGGATCGGCGCATCCCCGATGATTAGGCGCGCCGGGCGGGTCAGCGCCACGTACTGGGCCACCGCCTCGATGAGGGCAGGATGGGTGAGCAAGCAGTCCAGGCCGTGTCCAGCCTGGTTGTAATGCAGCACCCAATTGGGCTTCAGGACAACGTGGGCGCTGGGGGGACAGAACTCCCCAAGCGGGTTCCAGCCGGGCTGGCCGGCGTGCTCCCTATCCAGCCCCCACAACAGGAATAACTCCCGGAGGGCGGCTTCGGGCACCGTGCGGGCCTGCCCGGCGGGCAGTTCCGGAGCGGGGAGAGGTTCCTCCAAGGCCCCGTAGTGGGCGCCACGGCTGCGGACCAGCACCACCAGGCGCTCGGAGTCAGTCGCGTTGCTGGGCCGCTCGGACCCCCACATGATCCACCTCACAGTATACAGATCCCCGGCCGTGGCTCCGAGGCGAGCAGCACGCTAAAGTGGAAGGGAGCCCGGCCGATGCGCGGGAGCCTCCTCTCGGCACCGGCGGCACAGCAAGCGATGCGCAGCGGCAAGGAGATCGCCTTTCGGCTTCGCCAGGAGGCCGCGAGTCTGTGGCTGCTGGCGCGGCGCCCCAGTGCCCCGGCCCCGGTGGAAGCGCCGCTACCGCGGTTGCCGCATCCCGAGAAGGTGGCGGCGGCCGTGCGTGGCACGCCGTTCGCGGCGGAACTCGAGCGCCTGGCCACCCAGATCCTCGTACATCGCTTCCCGCTGCTGGGGCTGGAAGTGGAAACCGGTCCGCTCATTGCCTGGCGACGGGACTATCAGCGGGGCATCGAGAGCCCGCTATGGTACTTCCGACGGATTCCCTATCTGGAGACCCAGCGGACCGGGGATCATAAGCTGATCTGGGAACTGAACCGGCATCAGCACCTGGTGGCGCTGGCACAAGCGTTTCGCTGCTTCGGCCGGGAGGAGTACCTCCGGGAGCTATTCTCTGAAGTGGAGACCTGGTGGGCGGCCAACCCGTTTCAGCGCGGGATCAATTGGGCTAGCGCCCTGGAGGTGGCCTTCCGCGTGCTGTCCTGGGTGTGGATTTATCACTTGGCTGGCGAACACATGCGGGAGCCGCTACGCGCGCGGTTCCTGACGGAGCTTTACCGGCACGGCCTGCACCTGGCAGCCAACCTGTCGGTCTACTTCTCCCCTAACACGCATCTACTGGGAGAAGCAGTGGCCCTGCACGCCCTGGGCCGGCTGTTTCCGGCGTGGCCTAGGGCGGACAAGTGGAGGCGTCAGGGGGCAGGGATTGTCCGCGAGCAGATGGAGCGCCAAGTGCGCGAGGATGGCAGCCACTTCGAGCAGTCCTCCTACTACCACCTTTACGCCTTGGACCTGTTCTTGTTTCACTCTTTGCTGGAGGAGACCTCGGCCGGCTACCGGAACAAGCTCGGGGCCATGGCCGACTACCTGGCCGCCTTGCTGGGCCCCTCCCGGACGCTTCCATTCCTGGGTGACGACGACGGCGGGCGGCTGTTTCATCCTTACGGGCAGCGAGCGGGCTTCGCCCGGGCGACGCTGGCCACCTGCGGGGCAGTGCTGGGCCGCACAGACCTGCCCTTCCAACCGGAGGATCACTTCGAGCAGGCGGTGTGGTGGGTGGGGCCAGAGGTTCTCGCGCAGGGGCCGACGCCGAATCCAGCGCCGGGCCGCTCCCGGTGGTTCCCGGATGCGGGCGTGGCCGTGATGAGGTGCGGGGAGCTGGCGGCCATCATCGATGCAGGACCGTTCGGACCCGGCAGCGGGGGGCACAGCCATTCGGACACGCTGAGTGTCGTCGTGCACGACCACGAGCGGGAGATCCTGGTAGATGCGGGTACTTACACCTACGCGGCCGACCCGCAGTGGCGCGACTGGTTCCGCGGTGCGGCGGCTCACAATACCGTGCGGGTGGATGGGCGAAGCCAAGCCATCCCGGCCGGTCCCTTCCGGTGGCGGGAGAAGCCTGGCGTGGAACTGGGGGAGTGGTGCAGTGACTCCGCCGGGGCCTATTTGGATGCCACGTGCCGCTACCGCGGCATCCGACACCGCCGGCGGGTGTTGCTCCTGCCGCCGGACCTACTGGTGATCTTGGATCAACTGGAGGGTCCTGGCGGCAAGCACCTGCTTGAGCAGTTCTGGCACCCGGGAGAGCCGCTCATTATGGTGACGCCCCGCTGCTGGCGCGTCGGAGGCGGCGCCTTGCTGACGCTCGGTCCCTCGCAAGAGCTGGAACTGATGCAGGGTGGGGACCACGGCTGGCGTTCGGTGGCTCTCGGAGCCAAGGCGCTTGCCCCGGTGATCCGCGTCGCATCGCGCACCACGCTCCCCGCGACCCTGGCGGCGGCCCTCTGGTTCAGTGCAAACCGCGGGTCTGTCGAGCTGGAGCTGGCACCGGCGGAGGAAACCGTGGTGAGACTGCGCGGAGGGCTTGAACTGGCAGTGCGGTTCCCTGCCCGCGGCCGGCCCGCGGTGACTAGCTCCTTGGTGGAATCCGTTTCCCAATCTGGGTCATGTGCGGAATCGCGGGTTTTCTGAGAACGACGGAAGATGCCGAGAGCGCGTCGCGGATGTTGCGGCGGATGACGGAGACCCTTCGCCATCGCGGCCCCGACGATCACGGCTTCTATGAGGACCCCTGGATTTCGCTAGGACATTGCCGCCTGAGCATCATTGACCTGGTCACCGGGCGGCAGCCCATGGCGAACGAGGACGGCAGCCTGTGGATCGTCTATAACGGGGAGATCTTCAACCACGCCGACCTGCGCGCGGAACTCGAGCGGGCGCGACACCGCTACCAGACCCGTTCCGACACGGAGACTATCCTGCACGCCTACGAAGAATGGGGCCCGGACTGCCTCGAGCGCTTCCGGGGCATGTTCGCGCTCGCCATATGGGACGCGCGCCAGCGCACCCTGTTCTGCGCCCGCGACCGGCTGGGCATCAAGCCGCTCTACTACCACTGGGACGGGCGCTGGTTCGCCTTCGCCTCCGAGATCAAAGCGCTGCTGGAACACCCCGCGCTGAGCCCAGCCTTGGAGGAGTGCCTGCTGGCCGAATACCTGGCATTCGGCTACCTGAGCGAGGAGCGGGCCCTGCTGGCGGGCATCCGCAAGCTCATGCCCGGCCACTGGCTTCGCCTGGAGTGCCGCGCGGACCCGCCGCGCCTGGAAATCCGCCGCTACTGGGAGCTCCCCCAGTCCGTGACCCTGGAGCGCCGCGACGAGGAATCTTGGATTCGGGAGTTTCGCAGCCGGCTGGAAGAAACCGTCCGTATGCGCCTGATGAGCGACGTGCCGCTGGGGATGTTCTTAAGCGGGGGCGTCGATTCCAGCGCCATCGCGGCGCTGATGAAACGCATGGTGTCCGGCCCGGTGAAGACCTTTTCCGTCGGCTACCGCGAAGCCGAGTTCAGCGAGCTGGACTACGCCCGTCAGGTGGCGCACTGCATCGGCTCGGAGCATCACGAAGTAGTGGTGGGGATGGAGGAGTTTTTTCAGGCCCTGCCGCGCTTGATCTGGCACGAAGACGAGCCCATCACCTGGCCGTCCAGTGTTTCCCTGTACTTCGTCTCGCGGCTGGCTGCGCAGCACGTCAAGGTGGTGCTGACCGGAGAAGGCAGCGACGAGCTGTTCGGGGGCTACGCGCGGTATCGCTACTACTTGCTGAACCGGCGCTGGATGGAGCGGTACCGGCGGGTGCCGGAGGCCGTGCGGGGCTGGGTGCGGTCGCGCTTAGGGGATTCGCCGCTGTTGACGGCCGCGCTGCGCCGCAAGCTGCGGCACACTTTCCTGGGATGCGGCGAGGGGGTGGAGTCGCTGTACCTGGACAACTTCTACGGCGCGCTGTCGCAGGCGGAGCAGGTCCGCTGGTTGCGCCATCCCCTGCCGGGCGCTTCGCCGTACGAGAATTTCCGGCGTTACTGGGAGGACGGCGCCGGGCTGACCCCGTTGGGCCGGATGCTGTACGCCGACCAGAAGACGTACCTGGTCGAACTGCTGATGAAACAGGATCAGATGAGCATGGCGGCGTCAATCGAGAGCCGCGTGCCGCTGCTGGATCACCCCTTAGTGGAGTTCGCCGCGCGCCTGCCGGACCGCCTCAAGCTGCGCGGCACGACCGGCAAGTGGATCGTTAAGCGAGCCGTTGAGGACCTGCTGCCGCGCGACATTCTCTACCGCCGCAAAATGGGCTTTCCCACTCCCTTGCGCCAGTGGCTGCTTGAGCCCCGCGCCACCCCGCTGTTCGAGCGGCTGCTGGCCCCGGACGGGCTGCTGGCCGCTTATCTGAACCTGCCCGCACTCGAAGCCCTGCTGGAGCGGCACCGGAACCGCGTCGAGGATGCCACCGATCGCCTCTGGCGCCTGCTGACGCTCCAGCTCTGGGGCGAAATCTTCCTGACCAGAAAGAAACCGGACGGCATCGCCGTGCTGGAGCCGGCGCACTCGGCAGCGTTATGAAGATCCTCTGGGTGAAGAGCGACTTCCTGCACCCCACCACCCGTGGCGGGCAGATTAGGACGCTGGAGCTGCTGCGGCGCCTCCACGAGCGTCACGAGATCCACTATGTCGCATTCGAGGATCCGGCCTCGGGCGCAGGCTTGGAGCGGAGCAGGGAGTACTCTACGCGGGCCTATCCGATTCCTCACCGAACTCTTTCCAAGAGCTCCCCGGCCTTCGCCGGGCAGGTGGCCGTCGGCCTGTTCTCAACTTTGCCGGTGGCCATCAGCCGCTGGAAGTCCTCCCGGATGCGGCAGGCCATCTCCCGGCTGCGCGGGCAAGAGGCGTTCGACCTCGTGGTTTGCGATTTCCTGGCCCCGGCGCCGAACTTCGAGCGGCTCGACGATGTGGTCCTGTTTGAGCATAACGTGGAGACGCTCATCTGGGAGCGACATGCGGAG